>CBDAFK010000001.1:0-5884 GCA_965195235.1 uncultured Desulfobacterales bacterium
CAATATTATCAGCATGCTAAGCCGATAAATGATCTACAAATGGACGTCCCCAAGTCCCACGTGCTCTTCTCTTAAAAGTGTGTTTTTGGCCCTAAAAATGGCCATTTAAGGCCTTATTTAACGCAAGATTTTAACGTTTTACATATTATCTCAATATGTTGCTGTGGCCCGACCCCCATTCTTTCGTGCGCTCAATCCCACGTGCTATGATATGATGAAACGCCCCAGGCGCATCTATCCTTGATTTTCTTGGCATGATAACCGTTTAGCATATTAATGCTAATTTATAAACTGCAAAACTAAAGGGCATCCCCAAGTCCCCGTCCCCAAGTCCCTCTTCTTTTCATCATGGAAGTACGTACTAATTTACAGCCCAATATGCATTTATGAATCGATTAACAAGAGAATCGACAATACTGTTGATTTTCAATTCTATTTTCTCAGATGTTACAAGCCCTGCCCAGCCGTCTGACCATGACTCAAGCCCAAATTTCCCTAGAGACTTGTCTCGGTCCAAAATTGCATCCTGGAAGAGTGTCAAATTAACTATAACAAAAAAGGAATCATCTTTTTGGGTATAGGTGTCTTGAATATGGAGGTCCAATACAGGTGAACCAGGTGTCCCAGAGATTTTTTCTAATGATTCAACTTTAATATTTTTTTCTTTTAATAACCTGATTACCATCGCACGTAAATTGTCTGTAGAAACTCCTTTTTTGTGTGCATTTTCAGAAACATTCTCAACTATTAATCCAAGTTTTGTTATCCCCTTCAATGTTTTTTGATTTTCTAATGAACTTGCTGCGCTACAAGGAAGCGAGAATGTTAAGTGCAAGCCAATTAAAGTAAGAAAAAACATAATGTGCATATTTTTCATTTTCATTCCTTTGTATTTTATTACACCGAACGTTTGAACTCACTGGTTTTTACGGAGCGCAGCGGAGTAAAAATCCAGTGCAGTGATTTGTTGGACGAAGCCGCTACGCGGCAAGCAAGCAGCCGATTCCATAAACTAAAATATTGCAACCTCCGTAATTATGAGTGATAAAAGATCAATTGTAAAAATATATTTATTAACTCAAAATCAGGAGGTTACAATGGACATCAGATTACCAAAAGATCCACAATTTAACAAGTATTATACAAAACATTGTAAATATTTGAAGCTTAAAGGCCTGCAACCAAAAACTATTGAGGCGTACGCAAGAGCATTAAGACGTATTGGCAACTATTTTGATTCTCAATTAGATAACCTTACTTCGGACCAATTACTTGATTATTTTCACGATCTCCTGAGCTCGCTCTCCTGGAGCGCTGTGAAACTTGACCTGTATGGCTTGAAATTCTTTTACACCAATGTACTGAAGAAAACATGGGAAGACATTCCACTGATAAAACCTCCCAAAACAACAAGAATACCTGATATCGTGACTATTGAGCAGGCAAATCAATTGTTCTCGGCAACCAGCAAATTGAGCTATAGAGTCTTTTTCTTTACCATTTACAGCCTGGGATTGCGACTCGGTGAAGGGATTAAACTTACGGTCGGCGACATTGATTCAGCCAATCTGAGGGTGCATATTCGTGATGCTAAGGGCAATAAAGACCGATTGGTCCCATTACCTGAAAAAACATTACATGTCCTGAGAAATTTCTGGAAGCTTCATAGACATCCATCCTTCCTGTTCCCAAATCGTAAAAGAGGATTAAAGAATGCTCACCTGGTTGATTCTCCTTTAGACAGAGGTGGGATTCAAGTTGCCATAAAAGCAGTCGTTGAGCAAATAGGGCTTAAAAAAAATATCATGCCATTCCTTGCGCCACAGCTACGCAACACATCTATTGGAAGCAGGTGTTGACCTGATTGAATTACAGAAAATCTTGGGTCACGTCAGTTTATTAACAACAGTTAGATATACTCATCTTACCGCTCAAAATAATTATAATTCTTATACCAGAATCAATCAGTTAATAAACAATTTTGATATTAATTGGGGAGGTGTGAAATGATTTTACTCTCCTCAATTATAGAAAAGTTCGAAGGCAGATTTTTAGATAAATATAAAACAACTATCCTGCCAAGTCATAGAAAGACACTACAGGCCATGAAGATGTGCAGAAAAGAGCATGGTCCACATTTCTTGGCTCAATGTACTAACATTGAATGCTTGCAATACACCTACATTCCACATTCCTGCGGTAACAGAAATTGCCCGCATTGTCAGAATCATGAAAGCCAGCAATGGATAGAAAATCAATTAAATAAACATCTGCCTGTAAAATATTTTCTGATAACATTTACTTTGCCGAAACAACTTCGGGATATTACCTGGAAGAATCAAAAATTGATCTATTCTTTATTCTTTATCTGCGTGAATGAAACGCTGCAAACTTTTAGCAAAAATGACAAAAAACTCCAGGGCACTGCGGGGTTTACAGCAGTTATGCATACCCATTCAAGAAGAGGTGATTATCATCCACATATTCACGTTGTGATGCCTGCCGGCAGCATTAATAAAGAAACCAGATCCTGGCGGGTAAAAGATGGTAAGTATTTGTTCAATCACAAGGCATTGGCCAAGGTTTTCAGAGCAAAATTACTGAAAATGATGGTCGATAACAAGTTGCAAATTCCAAAAAAATGTCCTGAAACATGGGTTGTTGATTGTAAGTGCGTGGGCAATGGAAATAAAGCTATAATTTATCTCGGCAACTATCTATACAAGGGTGTTATTCAAGAAAAAGATATACTGAAATGTGAAAATGGAATGGTCACTTTCAGGTATGTCCATTCCAAAAGCAAAAAAGTCAAAACAAGAACTGTTACGGGAGAGTATTTCCTTTGGTTGTTAATGCAGCATGTCCTTCCTAAAGGTTTTCGCAGGGCGAGAGTTTATGGATTTTTGCATCCACGCAGCAAGCATCTGATTAAATTATTACAATATTTACTGAAGATTAATCCCGTAAAATTTTTCAAGCAATTGAAAAAAAGAACAGAAATCATCTGTAAACGTTGTGGAGCAAAAATGAAAATCATTGGTGTTATGATACCAAGCCACCGAGTGTCAGCAGCGACTAATTCAACATATCTAAAGGGAGGATTATTCGTTATGTAATCTCAAGCTCACAATACTGAATTGAAAAAATTCGATTTTATCGGCAATGGAGATTTATGCTCAAAAAATGGCTATTCCTTACCTGAAAAACCAGCTTTTAGCCTGGAGACACCCATGAAAACTGATATCAAATTAAATCGTCAGACAATCTTCAACCTCCCTGCTTAAACAAGGCAACCCCCAAAAAGATATTTTCTAATAGCAAGCGCCGTGCCATTAACGGGCTTGTCCAACAAACGGTTCAGATTGTGGTTCAGATTGTGGTTCGTTCCTCACACAATCTAACCTTATTCGTTAGAACGTCTTATTTTTTGTAGCCTAAATATTTTTCAGCATACATTAATGCTTCTCGTTTTTTACAAAGTTCATCCCTGCTGCATGGCAAATCAAGAACGGTCGATACCTCTTTTAAGCTATTAAAGCCAAACTTATTACCAAGATGAAATCCTAAAAGGGATTCAACAAATCTTTTTAGCTGATACATATAAGCCTGTATTTCATGATTTTCTGATCCAACGTGAACAGCCCTATTTCTATAATCTTTCAAATGAGTCAAAACCTGACGAGAATATTCGTCACCACTGTAAATAAATGCCGCCCTTCTTATGGTAACATTATAACTATCGTTAGGCCCTGTAGCTGTTAAATGTTCTAAAACGCTCCAAAGCCTTAAGAATGCATCTTCCCAGTTGGTTAAATCAAGTGCCCGTGTATATCTCAAAATGGCAGAAACAATTTCCTTAGAGTATTTGGTTTTATCAAGCAATTTTCTTACTGTATTTTCAAACTTATAGATTTTTTCTAAATCCTTGGAGGGATTGAAAGGGTCAACCTGATATACATATTCAGGATCATACCACCAAGTTTTAGTTGCTAACTTCCCGTCTGGTTCGTGTAAAGTATGAAGGGGACCCAAAATAAATTTATTTACTGGCCTCCTTTTGCCAGATGATATTCTAATTCCATGTTTTCTGTTTTCGTAAAAATTCCATATACCCCTGATTAGATCTATTGAATCTAAAGCTTTGTTTGCAGCTTCTGCATTTGATTTTGCGTTTAAGGTAATAATGACGCTCTTGTAGTTTTTTGGAATGTCTCCGGTGATTGAATGGCGGGCACTATCAAATATTTCTGAAATCGCTTTCAGATATGGTGCGGATAAAGACGATTTAAAATTGATGGTACAATTATTTATTTTCTTAGCTTTCAGCTTGCAAAAGCGGTCAACTGAAATAGAAGTGACTAATTTAAATTTCTTTTCTGGTCTTTTTAAATATTCGGATTCAAGCTTGTTTATCTCTGCTAAAAGACTTCGAGAATCAATTTTGCCTATGGCCGCTGCTTTGAAAGTTGCTTGATTTACTATCCTATTTTTCTCTATTTCGGGAATAGTCTCATCTAATATAACCATACTATTTAAAACAACTGTACAGTCATAATGCTCGAAGCCTTTAAAGGACACTTTGCCATTTTTATCTAAGCTTTTAGCCTTGTCTATTCTGTCGGCAATTTCATTCGGATTATATATGTTAAACCATTTTGCCATTTGTCATCTACAGTTCTAACGTTTGAGCTCACTTGCCGGCCCCGTACTTGCAGCAAAAAACACCCAAGCCTCTACCGGTCAAGTGAAGTGATTTGTTATGAATTTCAATAGTTTGCTTTTAACCACTCTTCGATAATTGTTCTGTAGTCGTTAAAGATTAACTCATCAACTGTCAACTGAAGCTCTTCACAAAGACGAGGTAAGTCATCTATAAATAATTCGTACCTTGTACAAATTTCAGCACCACCAATTATTGTTTTTCTGCCAGACTGATTTCGAAGCCAATTTCTAACAATAGGAATTAACTCAAACGGATCGTTGTTGTGACTCCTTATGTCTTGGCCTGCAATGTCTGAAATATAAATTTGGTAGCGATATTGCTCTCTGTCCAAAACAAGACAAGTCTTAAGTTTTTGTTTTTTGTCGCCATAACGTTTTGCGCCTAAATACATTCCAATCTCAAGTGGCATATTAAATCTTGGCAATTCATGGTCATGGCTTAATTCTGTTCTAGAAATGTCATGTATTCCAAACTTGCACTCAGAGATTATGTTGAAAATTTTGTTAATTCGTGTATCACCTGCATCCTCTATTTCCATGGCACATCTGGGGAAATAACCACAGTTGTGAATTGTAAATATCATTGCATAAAATAGTTGTTGATATTCGTTATCAAATGGGCAGTTTATAAAAACATTTCTGGAGTAATTTTTGGCAGTCATTTTTTCTTCTTTTGCGATGATCGTGATTTTGAAACTGAACCAATGGCGTCTTTAATTACTGTTCTTTTTAAGCTGCCTGACTTTGTCCTTATTTTAGACGAAGTAGAGGAAGTTCTTGATTTGGTAGGTGAAGTATTAGTACTTGGCAGGAATTCCCCTGACGATGCATCACGACCGACCTTGAATGTGGTCTTTTTAGATGATTTCCTTGAGCTTCTTGAAGACGATACACCCTTAACAGCTTTTGCAACTGCCGTTTTTTTGAGAGTACCGGACTTGGTTCTTGATACTGATGTTGTTTTTTTGGTGGTCATATAGAACCTGCTAAAAATCTTGTGAGTAGTAATTTATTTTGATTCATAACCCATAAACCTCGCAGTTAGCGCGATTTGCCTTTTATTAATGGGCGTTTAACGATGAAACATGATTTAATGGTCAAAAAGGAGGTGCCATCATGCTTCATCGTTATATCAACCAGTTTGTTGAATATTGTCAACTGG
>CBDAFK010000002.1:0-2029 GCA_965195235.1 uncultured Desulfobacterales bacterium
AATTGTGTCGGACATAAAGGAGCTAAACAAATACGCGTATAGCAGTCACAGTGTTTTAATGGGCAGAAAAAAACATGAATGGCAGGATACAAAATATGTCCTTTCATATTTTGGCAAAAAGGTGTCAGAATCAAGAAAGGCTTATCTTTCGTATGTGAAAAAAGGGATTAATCAAGGGAGAAGACCAGAGCTTACAGGAGGTGGTTTGGTACGCAGTCTTGGTGGATGGTCTATGATAAAGAAATTGCGGCTAAAGGGTCAGGATCGTATTAAAGGAGATGAACGGATATTAGGTGACGGCGAATTTGTTACAGCATTATTATCAGAGGCAAAAGAAAAATTTGAACGTGGTTATAAATTAAAGAAATTGGGATACGACCTCAAAAAGATAGGTCAAATGGTTTCTGCGATATATGATCTAAAAATAGAAGAGATATATTCAAAAGGCCGGCGCAAGGTTCAAGTTGAGGCCAGGGACCTGTTATGTTATTGGTCTGTTCGGGAATTGGGAATAAGCTGCACAGATTTAGCGAAACAATTAGGAATTAGTCAGCCAGGAGTAGGATATGCTGTAAATAGAGGAGAAAAGATCGCTAAAGAGCATAAATATCAGTTGTTATAGTAAGCTATTTACTTATTTATGGATGTCCCGCATATCCCGGACACAAACCGTTCGATGACGTCATCAAGTCTTGATAACAGATAATACGGAATGGAATAGAGGTAGTATTTTTCCCCTGATGGAAGCTGCATTTGATCAATGCGGATTTTGCCGGAATAGACACGAATGGCATATGGATGATGACTGTTTTCCATGAACAAATTTAAAGATTTTAGTTTGCCCCTCTTCCCGCTCTTCACTTCAATCGGGATAATCATATCTTTAAAGGGATAAAGAAAATCCGTTTCGGCAGCCCCTTTTTCCCGTATCCAGAACCGAAGTGACGGTGACCGGAATGACTGTGCAACGATTTCCTGGGCCACGACCTGTTCCGATATTTTTCCCTGATAGACATTGTCTAAGGATTGTTTGCTGAAAAATTCCTTGAATCCAATCCGGTAATTCACCAGCCCGACATCAAGAAAAAAAAGCTTCGGGGCTTTTCGCAGTTTTTCAATAATCGGTATGTGGGTTGATACGCAAGGTCTTGCACGATACACGATCAAGGCGCGTTCCAGCACATCAAACGCCTCTTTCATTTCTCTTGATCGAAATGAAGACTCTCCGAACTTTTCATATGTAATCCGTTCACCGGCATATAAGGGAGCCCGGTCTATCGCATGGGTTAAATATTTTGCTTTTGCTAAATTTGAATACTTCTCGACATCTTCAATGTATCCCATGAAAATGGCGTCATAGATTTCTCTCACTGCCGAATAGGACCCTGTTTCCCCGTAAGCGGCAAGGGCTTCCGGCATGCCGCCAACAAATGCATATGCGTTAAACGCGTCAAGCAGCAAATCATGAAGGGAAGATTCTTCCAATACATTCAGTTGCAACAGTTTTTCAGCAAGGAGCGGGTTTTGTGCTTCAAGATATTCCATAAACGTTACCGGATACATAAAGAGATTTCTGACCCTGCCGACCGGAAAAGAAAAACCTTCTCTTTTTGAAAAGACTTCGAGGAGTGAACCCGCGGCAATAACGTGCAAATCCTTTACATCTTCATAAAGGTATCTGAGCGATTGAACAGCTTCTGCTGAATGTTGAATTTCATCAATAAATAAAAGAGTACTCTTTGTATCTATTTTTTGGCCTTTATAAAGTAAAATTCGTTCAACAAGTTCCTGACCGGTATTAAAACCGGAAAAAAGATTGCGTTCTTTCGGCCTTTCAAGGTTGATGTCGATAAAATGATCAAAATTCTCGGCGAATCGATTGACAACAAATGTTTTTCCAACCTGCCTGGCCCCCCGCAAAACAATCGGTTTCCTGTTTGCAGCGTTTTTCCAACGTAGTAATTCCGATTCGATTTTCCGTGTAAATATCACTCGCCGCCCTCCCATGATATAATTTACCCCTGAATTA
>CBDAFK010000003.1:0-8940 GCA_965195235.1 uncultured Desulfobacterales bacterium
GCCTTAATAACACTGTAACATTAGGGTAGGATAAAACATTATTTTCAATTGCTCGTGCGCTGAAAGATAAGAGATTGAAAGAGATACTTCTTATAATTTTTGTGCTTCTTTTCGTAGTGGGTTTAATCGTCTTCAAGCTCAGATTCATCAAAGATCGAAACCCTAATGCTGAGCTGTTGATTGATCTGTTAAGATGGATGAATGCAAATGGAAGCGAAGCTATACAAAAGAAAGACTCTCAAGATGGAAGGCTGGAGCCACTGCGACCGGCCCATAAGGATGGGTATGTTGTCTTCTAAAAGCGTTGGGTGAAGTATATGAAACCATTATGCCCTGGGCAGATGGATTGTGAAGGCGCTTCCTTTGCCAGGCGTGCTTTCAACTGATATCCTGCCGTCGTGTGCCTGGACGATGTGCTTTACGATGGCAAGCCCAAGTCCGGTGCCGCCAAGTTCACGGCTTCTGGCCTTATCAACCCGGTAAAATCTTTCAAAAAGTCGAGGCAAATGTCTTTTGGCGATTCCGATGCCCTGGTCTTTAATACTGATTATTATCTCTTTCTCCATTGAAGCACACTCAACATATACAGCGCTTCCTTTTTCGCTGTATTTTATGGCATTATCAAGGATGTTAACCATGGCCTGGTCAAGGAGTGCGGGATCGATTCTTGCGGTAATTTCTTTTCCGCAACTAAAGTTGATCTGAATATTTTTTTTATCTGCTTTTGCCTGGCAAACCTGAATTGCCGTCTCTATAACATCTTTGATAGATCCTGTTTCAAACTTTATCTCTTCTTTCGTATCTTCCTCTTTTCCTGTGTCTTTCTGTTCGATTCTTGACAGGGTCAGAAGATCTTCAACTATGGCATCAAGCCGATTGATGTGTTTAATGATAATCACGAAAAAACGCTCAATATCGTCAGGCTTTTCAACGGTTCCGTCATGAAGGGTCTCTACAAAACCTTTGATTGCTGTTAAGGGTGTTTTAATTTCATGGGAAACATTGGCAACAAAATCACGCCGAACATTTTCAAGACGTCTGAGCTTTGTGACATCATTTATTACAACAAGTATGCCGATGCGTTTTTTCTTTGCATCCTGAAGCGGAGAGCTGTGTATATTCAGAATGCATTCTTCATTATTGTTTAAAACAATATCATCCTCTACTATCGATTCTACACTCAAAAGAGCTTTTTTAATAAAATGCTGCAATTTTGAAACCCTTATTGCCTCTTGAATACTTTGCCCCTGAAACTTTTCAGGCTTGTCATTAAACATCCTGGCTGCCGCCTGATTTATGCTGACGATGCGTTCATCCATATCCACCGCAATTACTCCCTCTAACATGCTGGAAAGGACGGTTTCCAGTTCATTTTTCTGGCGTATGGCGGTTTTTATTCTGCTGTCAAGCTGGGCAGCCATCTGGTTCATTGCTTCACCAAGCGCTTCCATCTCTTCTGTATCAGGCACCGGAAGCCTGTGGGTCAGGTCACCTTTTGCAAACCTGTCAGCGCCTTTTTTCATCTCCTCCAGTGGCCTGCTGATACGCCGCGCGACAAACAGGCTGATTATTGCCGCGAGCAAAACTATGAGCAATCCTCCCAGCACAATTTTTCTTTGTATGGACTTTAAAGCATTATCTACAGACGTCAGAGGGATTGAGGTTCTTAAAATACCCAGTATTTTATTATCCCTCACCAGAGGTACTGCAACATACATCATTTTTTGCTGAAGTGTTCTGCTGAATCTTATTGAATTGCCGCTATTTCCGCTGATCGCCGCCCTTACTTCTTTTCTATCGCTATGGTTATCCATGCTGCGGGGATCTTCTTCTGAATCACCGATTACTTTGCCGGAAGGAAGCACAACTGTTATACGAGTTTCTGAAATCCCGCCGATTTCCTTGCAGGCCAGGTCAATAGATTTTTTATTTAGAGGTGAAAGGTGTTTAATGATTCGGCTTTCCAGCAATTTCGCCCTGGTTTCAAGAACGTCTGCCGTCTGCGCAAAGAAAAAACTTCGCATGGCATCAGAAGCATACCAGCTTACGGCAGTTAGAGATATGAGAATAATCAGCAAATATGAAGGATATAATTGATTGATCAACCGTTTCTTTTTCTTCATTCTGTTTCCCTGAATCTATATCCGACACCACGGACGGTTTCGATATATT
Organism: uncultured Desulfobacterales bacterium; assembly: GCA_965195235.1. Lineage (GTDB taxonomy): Bacteria > Desulfobacterota > Desulfobacteria > Desulfobacterales > ETH-SRB1 > Desulfaltia. The sequence continues at coordinate 2,173 of CBDAFK010000003.1, forward strand.
TGCCGCAAGGTCCGAGTTTTTTCCGCAATCCGACAATCTGGACATCAACGCTGCGATCCGTAACAGGATAATCATCACCCCGGATTAAATCAACAATTTTGAAACGTGTAAAAACCCAGCCAGGACGCCTGGCAAGCAGGTAAAGGATTTGAAACTCGGTAAATGTCAATTCAACATGCGATCCTTTAGCCAGCACTCTGCGCCGACCCGGATCGATTTCAAGTTCATATATCTGAATAATTGAGGAATCATCGACTTCTTCCAGCACCTTTCTTCGAATAACAGCTTTAACCCGTGCAAGCAGGACCCTTGGGCTGAACGGTTTGGTAACATAGTCATCAGCCCCAAGTTCCAGCCCTGTTACGATGTCCGCTTCTTCACCCTTTGCTGTTAACATAATGATGGGGATATGCCGGGTCTCCGGCTTGTTTTTCAGCTTTTTGGCTACTTCCAGGCCATCAATGCCGGGCAGCATGAGATCGAGCACAATCAGATCGAAGGGCTCGGATCCAGCTTTATTTAACGCCTGTTCTCCGGAAGCTGCGCAAACAACCCTGTATCCTTCTCTGGCCAGATTATATCTAACCAGCTCCAGAATATCTTCTTCATCATCTACAACAAGAATTTTATTATCAGCCATAATATAGTTTCCTTGTGGACAGATTATAACTCAAGTTTCGCACCCTTAATTTCTAACAACATCAAGACAGCAAAGGAGCTGAATTGAATTTTTAAAGCGAAATGTTTAAACTGTTTTTTTAATCAGCACGTTATATTGTACGCCCAAAACAGGCACAAGAGAAACATAACGTACTGAGTTTATATAGGGTTCTAAGCCTTGCCTTATAGCTTGTTTTTGGTGCCGTTCTCGAAGTCACAAAATGATATTTCGCTTTAAAAATTTATTTCAGCCCTTGCTGTTTAAAGCTTTTCACAAATAAAAAGGTTGCGAAACTTGAGTTATAACTTTTAAGTTACGAAACTGTTAGTATATTATTAGATTTATGTTAACTACTCAGGTTGTCAGGTTCACAGTTCACAAAAAAATAGGGGAAAGGCATTAAACAGGCCTTTCCCCTAATCTTTATTTCTAAAAATATGCGTATTAAGCAGTAATGCCTAATTCTTTTTCTTTTGCAGCTACTGCCAGCCTTGTTTTAATAACAGTATCAGGAATAAGGCTCATTGAATCTATGCCGCATTCAACGAGGAACGTGGCAAATTCAGGGAAATCGCTCGGAGCCTGGCCGCATATCCCGATCTTTTTGCCGCGGCGCTTGGCTACATTAATTACCATACGTATCATGGTTTTCACAGCCTCGTTCCGCTCATCAAATATATGAGCAACAAGATCTGAATCGCGATCCAGCCCCAGGGTAAGCTGGGTTAAATCGTTGGAGCCGATGGAGAACCCGTCGAAGACATCAAAGAAGGCATCTGCTGAGATCACGTTGCTCGGTATCTCGCACATCACATAGACTTCAAGATTATTTTCACCCTGAACAAGGCCGAATTCCTTCATAACCTCAATTACCTTGCGCCCCTCTTCAGGAGTTCTGCAAAACGGTACCATCAATTTGATATTAGTCAGGCCCATATCATTACGCGCTTTGAGCATAGCCTTGCATTCGAGCTCAAAGGCCGGCTTGTATTTCTTGTCATAATACCGTGAGGCGCCTCGCCATCCTATCATTGGATTGCTTTCTTCAGGTTCATACAGGGTGCCGCCGATTAAATTAGCATACTCGTTGGTTTTAAAATCGGACAAACGCACAATTACATCCTTGGGGTAGAATCCTGCGCCAATACGACCAACTCCTTCGGCAAGTTTGTCAATAAAAAAGTGTTTCTTATCTCCCGGATAGGCAGTAGTCAGAGATTCAACTTCTTTAACGATTTCTGCAATTTTGTTATCACCGGCCTCGGCTTTGGCTTTGAGGTCATCAAAATAATATAGAGCCAATGGGTGAATTCCGATATGCGAGTTGATGATGAACTCTTCTCTGGCCAGCCCTACACCATCATTGGGGATCTGACCTTCGGAGAATGCTTTTTCCGGAATACCGACGTTCATCATGATCTTTGTCTTGGTCGCCGGCAGTGTTTCAAGATCGAGTTTGTCTATTTCAAACTTTAAAAATCCTTCATATATGCTGGCTGTTTCACCCTCTGCACAGGAGACAGTTACCTCGGTACCGGTCTTGATAATCTCTGAACCGTTTCCCGTGCCGATCACGCACGGAATTCCGAGCTCACGGGAAATAATCGCTGCATGACAGGTCCTGCCGCCGCGGTTGGTGACAATGGCGCCTGCGATTTTCATGATAGGTTCCCAGTCCGGATCCGTCATGTCGGTGACCAGCACTTCCCCTTTCTTGAACTCATGAATATCACCTGTATTCTCAATGACATGGGCAATACCCTGGCCGATCTTGGTTCCCACAGACTGGCCGGTCACAATGACATTCCCTTTTTCCTTGAGAATGTAAGTTTCCATGATTCTCTTTGAGATCTTTTGTGAATGCACGGTCTCCGGCCTTGCCTGGAGGATATAGAGTTTGCCTGTACCTGCTTTGATGCTATCGCCGTCCTTAGCCCATTCAATGTCCATGGGTTTTTGATAATGATCTTCGATGATGCATGTCCACTTGGCGAGCTGGATGATTTCATCATCATTGAGTATATACCTGCCACGTTCTTCAGGCGTGGTATCGATATTTTTGACCGGTTCTTCAGCTCGAGGATCCGGATTATAAATCATCTTAAGCGCTTTGCTGCCCACTCGTTTGCCTACAATAGGACGCTTGCCGGCCTTTAAGGTGGGTTTGAAAACATAATATTCATCCGGGTTAACCGTGCCCTGCACTACATTTTCACCAAGCCCCCAGGAGCCAGTGATAAAGACCGTATCGTTAAAGCCGCTCTCTGTATCGATGGAAAAAATAACACCGGAACAGGCCGAATCGCTGCGGATCATCTTTTGTATGGCAATGGAAAGATAGACGTCAAGCTGGTTAAATCCCTTATCGTGGCGATAGGAAATGGCACGGTTGGTGAACAGGCTGGCAAAACATTTTCGACAACTCTTAATGAGGTCATCCGGGCCCTGGATGTTCAGATAGGTCTCCTGCTGTCCGGCAAAGGAAGCATCCGGAAGATCCTCAGCAGTGGCGGACGAACGAACCGCCACATCCACATCGGCGCCATATTCTTCTTCCATTTTTTTGTATGATTCAATGATGGCGTTCCGGAGATCATCCGGAAATTTGGCAGTGCGGATTATCTCCCTGACCTTCTTGCCCCGTTTCGCCAAATTCTTCATGTCGTGTGTGTCCAGATCCTCCAGGGCATCTTTTATCTTGTCTTCGACACCGGCAGTCTTGAGCAGGTGCCGATAGGCATAAGCAGTAACAGCAAAACCATGAGGAACCGCTACGCCTTTTGATGTGAGTTTCTGATACATTTCGCCAAGCGAGGCATTTTTTCCTCCAACCACGGGAACATCTTCGATAGAAATATCATCAAACCAAAGAATAAATGCCTTATCATTTTTTTCAGCCATCTTTTACTCCTTCCCGCCTTGTTTTGATAGGTTAATCGTGCAAAAAGACTATAACCTCAGGTATTAGAGAACTTGATGTCAGCGGCAACAAAATAACCACTAAATTAATTATATATCTAATATTATCGTCATAAGTCAACCTAAAGATTAGCGCTTTGTTTCCAGCAATTCTAATTTTGGCATTTTCTCTTTTACATCTGAACTGCAGAACATCGAATCTTCCAAAGTAGGGCAAAGCTTTAGCTTTGCTTTAATGCAGGGCTAAAGCCCTGCTCTACGGGTTACTCTATTTTGATGAATTCGACTTTTTACAAATTAATCAAATTGCGACAATCTCGTAAAAAGTCTCGAAATCGTCATGCCGGACTTGATCCGGCATCCAGAACGTATTGAATTTACCGGATTCCGGCTTTCGCCGGAATGACGGAAAACGGCATTTTTTGACTTTTTACGAGTTCATCAAATTGCGACAAGCTCATAATCGCGGCTTCCAAGTTTAATTTTTTCAGCGTAGTCGAGCTGGATTTCCCAGTTCACTTTTGGGTATAAAGCCCTGAATTTATCCTCGCCCGGTTTCAGATTACTTTTAAGGCACGATCCCGGAAGAGCCTGTTCACTGTTCACAAGATCCGCGGACGCCTGGTCAATGGCAACAGGGTCTTTTGATGCGACTATTCCAATATTTCTAATTATTGGGGCATCATTATGAGCTATGCAATCACATGCCGGAGATACATTTGTAATGAAATTCAGAAACAGCGCTTTGTCTTTCTTATTTTTTAATACACCCGTTGTGTATTCAACCAGATTTTCCATGAAAACCGGTATGTCCTTATTCCACTGGATCTGTATTGCGCCGTTGGGGCAAATAATGATGCATTCTCCGCATCCTATACACTTTTTTGGGTCAATAACCGCCTTTTCTTTAATTAGAGAAATAGCCTGTTGCGGGCAGTGGGGAATGCAATCTCCGCAACCCTCACATTTTTTTCTTTTTACTTTTGGCGCTACGGTTGAATGCTGGGACAGCTTTCCCCTTCGTGAAGCGCATCCCATGCCGATATTTTTTATTGTTCCTCCAAAGCCGGTAAGCTCATGACCCTTGAAATGGGCTGCTGATAATAGAAAATCTGCATTGATAATTTCAGATCCAATATAAACCTTATTAAAGTGCTTCTGGTCTATACTTACACAGGTTTCACTTTGTCCTCTTAACCCGTCTGCAATAATTACAGGGGCATTTACCACACTATAAGCAAAGCCGTTGTGGATGGCGGTTGTCAGATGAGTGGGAGAATCGCTTCGCGTGCCTGCATACAGGGTATTGGTGTCAGTCAAAAATGGAATGGCGCCGATTTCTTTTAAGGTTTCCACTATTTTTCGAATATATACAGGACGGATAAAGGCTGTATTGCCCAATTCTCCAAAATGGAGCTTGACTGCGACAAGGTCTCTTTTTTTGATAATTTTTGAAATACCGGCTGTTTTAAGAAGCCTTGCGATCTTTTGGGGCAGATTTTCCTTATAATCGGTCCTTAGATCCATAAAATAGACTTTGCTTTTCATAATATCCCCCGTATAGTGTTTTTAAAAAAAAGTGTTAAGTGTCAGGTGTTAAGAGGATGAATTAGACTTTTTAAGATCCCATCAAAATTACTTATTGGCTCATCTTAAGTCAAGCTGTTTGAACAGAGAGTTTGAATGTTGGTAACCGTTCATGGTTTACAGTCAAATATTGTTGCATAGTTCATTGAAAAAACTGTGAACTGTGAACCGACAACTGTGAACTGTTACGAATATTATAGGACATGCAAATGAACTTAGATGCAAAACTGGATATTTTGGACAGGATTTACAGGATTTATGATGATTTTGCACGTAACTTAGATGTGGCGTGCAAAAAATATTGCGATACTTGTTGCACCCGGAATGTTACATTAACGACCCTTGAGGGATACAGGATTGTTGATTATTTAATATCGGACGGGAAAACGGATTTGTTTAATAATATTCGGAAAGATTTGCATAAAGGACGATTTCAACCCGGCATCACCACAAACAGGCTTGCTGAATTATCTATTGCTGAAAAGGATATCCCGGATGAAAAGAGCCATTATTTCCAGGGAGAGTGCCCGATTTTAACAGATAGACAATGCCCGGTTTATAAGGTTAGACCGTTTGGATGCAGATGCTTTGTTTCAAAATATAGCTGCCGGGAAAAAGGTTATGCAGAGGTTGATGAGTTTATTCTTAGTGTAAACAATATATTTTTACAGTATATTGAGCATATTGATTTGCAAGGTTGTTCTGGAAATCTGACAGATGTGCTGCTTTATTTTGAATCAAGTGAAGCCCGCCGAAACTACAGGGAGGGTTTACTGAATTGCACGAAAAACAACCTGATATCAAACCGATCCATACCAGCCTTGATGATACCACCTGAACACCGGCTTAAAATTCAACCGATCCTGCAGGCTCTGTTAAAGCTTATAGATTAAGCAGGCTTGCTGCGTTTTTTCCACAAAGGGAGCAGATTTCGTTTTTTGTAAGTCCAGCCTGCCTGATTTCCTTGAAATATCTATCCGGCTTTAAAAGCGGAAAGTCGCTTCCAAAGATAATCCTGTCCTGTCCCAGGATATTAATTGCAACCCTGTATATCTTTACATCGTAAAGAAAAGGAGATGCTGCTGTGTCAAAATATACGTTCTTAAAGCTCTCTTTTACTTCCTTTTTAAGAAGACTAAAAAAAAATATACCACCGCCCCAGTGGGCTAAAACAATTTTGTTCTCCGGAAACTTTGTTATCAGCCTGTAAATCTGCTTAAAAGTGTTTGGAGTTTTTCCAGGATATTGATGGCCTATCGGCTCATTGGTGTGGATTAAAACAGGATGATTTTTATCAAGGCAGATTCCCATGACAGGTTCCAGCCTGTTTATGAATTCATCATCAATGCCGGATTCATAAAGGGCAAGCTCTCCAACGCCTGAAAGCCCGCTTTCAAGGCACCGCATAACTTCCGGTACTGCTTCCCTGCTGAATATATCAATACAGCAGAAACCGGTAAGACGGCCGGGGTATCTTTCTATTGATTTAATAATGTAATCGTTATGCTTTTTAAATGTATCTGAATTTTTCCAGGGAAACCCGAAGATTACAGATCTATCCACACCCTCGCTGTCCATAGAATCAATCAGCTCAGCGGCGC
>CBDAFK010000004.1:0-5835 GCA_965195235.1 uncultured Desulfobacterales bacterium
GACCTCTGACCTCTGACCTCTGACCTCTGATTTCTGATTTCTGTCTCAACTATTCATCAGCCTGTTGACAGCCCTGTTAGGAAGTGTTTGATTATCCAGTTTGCAGCATCATAGAGATCGGAAGCTGTATAATCGGGTGAAATTTTCTTTTCTGACAGAATCTTTTCAGCATTTGAAAAGTTATCGCTTTTAATTAGAACACCCAGTCTGCAACCTGCCCTGCGCGCGCATTCAATGTCCTTTGCGCTGTCACCCACCATAACCGAATTCAGAAGATCAATCTGGTATTTATTCTGTGCCTGGAGTATTAAACCGGGCTCTGGTTTACGGCAATCACAACCATCTTCAGGAATATGAGGACAATAAAAAATGTCCTTTATGTCTCCGCCTCCTGATTTAATCTCTTTTTTCATTAAGGCATGGATATGCTCAAGTCCTTCCCTTGATACCATATTGCGATTTATTACAGACTGGTTGGTGATAATTATCGTGGTAAATCCGTTTAAATTTAAAAGTCTTATTGCTTCAATACTTTTAGAAAAAAACTCAAATTCTTCCCAGCTCTTTATGTAGTCCAGCGAATTCCTGTTTATAACGCCGTCTCTGTCAAGAAAAACAACCTTTTGCATTATTACTTTACTCCATTATCTATTCATTTTTATTCATAGGGTATCAATGTTGATTGGCTAAAATCCAAATTTTTATATCACCGCCCGCTTCGCTCAAGACGCAAAGGACGCGGAGTATAATTTTCTTATTGTTTTCCGTTGAGAGGACGGAAAACAATAAACAGCATACCTGTTTGAATAAAACGAATCTCCCCACAGTTCACCGTAACTAATCAGGAGACTGGTATTTTTGCGAAGACGAATAAAAAATCGTGAAGCGACAGGACTTTATCTTTTCTGCCCTCTCAGCAGAAAAGATAAAAATAGTATCTCTGCGTGCTTTGCGCCTCTGCGGTGAAAATATTAATACGTATTACCCATCTGAATAATACATCTACTCTGCAATTGCAAAAGCCCCCTCAAACCCGTTTTCAATAAGTTTATTTTCGTATTCTATTGCCTTTTCCAGAGTTGAGCAACGGCCTACACGCACACGGTAGAATGTCTCATACCCGTTGTTATACATTGTTATATGGGCATTCTTGTATGTTAGATCAAGTTTTTGCTTTAATCTGTCGGCATTATTGCGATCGCTGAAAGCGCCTATCTGAACAGTAAAATTACCTTTATAATAATCCAGCGGAACATAGGATCTGATGAATCCCTTTTTTGTTTTAGATTGTACAGGTGTTCCAAGAGCCGTTATTTTAACAGGAGCAGTGCCGGGGCCGACTATTCCAAGTTTTTTTGCCGAAGTATAGGAAAGATCAATGATCCTGCCACGGACAAATGGCCCGCGATCATTGATCCTTACATCGATCTCCCTTTTGTTTTGAAGATTTTTCACCCTGACATAGGTGCCGAGCGGCAGGGTTTTATGGGCTGCCGTCATTGCATACATATTATATGTCTCTCCGTTTGCTGTCTTTCTTCCGTGGAACTTTCTGCCATACCATGATGCCTTTCCGCGCTGGCTAAAACCTTGAGAATGAGGAATGGGCTGATACCACTTTCCCAAGACCTTATATGGTCTTGGATATCCGGCGCTGCCCTGAGGAGGCTTTGTCTTCGAGCAACCAGAAGCAAAAAACAACAGGCCGCAGACAGCAAGAAAACTTAAAAAAATATACAGTCCATACTTTTTTATCATTATATAACCAATGTCGTTAAGTTGGGGGTCGTTCCTTAAAGTCCCCCTTTGAAGGGGATTTAGGGGGAAATTTGGTAGTGAAGCTGCCCTTATTTCTCAAGCGCAATTTTCAAAACATCTATCATTTTATCAACAAAGTAAAAATGGATTTCTTTTTTAACCTTTTCAGGTATATCCTCTAAATCCTTTTTATTCCAGTTTGGCATAATAATTGTTTTTATGCCCGCTCGATGGGCTGCAAGGACCTTTTCCTTTACACCTCCAACCGGCAGCACCTGACCTCTCAAGGTTATTTCACCGGTCATGGCAAGATCCTCTTGAATCTTTTTATGGGTAAGAAGCGAAACCAGAGCGGTAAGCATGGTAACGCCAGCGGAAGGACCGTCTTTGGGTATGGCTCCTGCGGGTATATGAATATGTATATCCTGAGTTTCAAAAAAATCTTCGGCAATCCCAAGGGAAACGGCATTTGAACGTATGAAACTAAGAGCCGTTGTTGCGGACTCCTTCATCACATCGCCGAGTTGTCCGGTTAAGGTCAGATGTTTTTTGCCTTTCATTGCCGTGGCTTCAACAAACAGGAGTTCGCCTCCTGCCTGTGTCCAGGCAAGCCCCATTGCTAAACCTGGTGTTAAAGTTCTTGCGCTGACTTCTGAAACAAATCGAACAGGGCCCATATAACTCGCAATATCCTTAACCCTTATTTTCGCAGACTCTGCCTCGCCTTCAGCTATCCTTGTCGCAACCCCCCTGCAAATGGTTGCGATTTCCCGCTCCAGATTTCTCACTCCGGCTTCCCGTGTATAGCCTGAAATTATCTTCTGCAATGTCCCTCTTGTAAAGGATATCTGAGAGGCTTTAAGGCCGTGTGCTTCACGCTGGCGTGGGACAAGATATCGTGTCGCAATTTTAATCTTTTCGTCCTGTGTATAACCTAAAAGCTCCAGCACCTCCATCCTGTCTCTCAATGCAGGAGGTATGGGATCAAGAATATTTGCGGTGGTAATGAACATTACCTTTGACAAATCAAACGGCACATCAAGATAGTGATCGGTAAAAGAGAAATTTTGCTCTGGATCAAGAACCTCCAGCAGGGCTGATGACGGGTCTCCTCGAAAATCGCTTCCAAGCTTGTCTATTTCATCCAGCATAAAAACAGGATTGTTGGATTCAGCGCGTCTTATCCCCTGAACTATCCGGCCGGGAAGCGCGCCGACATAAGTTCGCCGATGCCCTCTGATCTCAGCCTCGTCCCTGACGCCACCCAATGAAATTCGGATAAATTTTCGTCCCAAAGCCCTTGCTATTGACATGCCAAGAGATGTCTTGCCGGTTCCTGGAGGGCCGACAAAACACAGTATCGGTCCTTTTGATTTCGGATTTAACTTGCGAACGGCAAGATATTCTATAATGCGCTTTTTTGGTTTCTTGAGCCCGAAATGGTCTGTATCTAATATTTTTCTTGCCTTTTTTATATCAAGATTGTCTTTGGTGCTTTCATACCAGGGAAGAACAGTCAGCCAGTCAAGATAGGTCGACGCTACAGTATATTCGGCAGAAGACGGGTGCATGCGGGAGAGACGGTTGATTTCCCGCTGCGCCTCTTTTTGGGCTTCTTCAGGAAGCTTTTTCTCCTTTATTTTTGCCTTGTATTCTTCAATTTCAACAGCGGCCTCATCCTTTTCCCCTAATTCTTCCTTGATAGCCTTAAGTTGCTGATGCAGATAATACTCCCTCTGCTGCTTATCCATGCCTCCCTTTACCTGGGACTGTATCTTGCTCCCAAGCTCTAAAACCTCTACCTGGTAATTTAAAAGCCTTGTAACCTCTTTTAATCGTTTTTTAACATCAAAAAGCTCTAAAACCTTTTGTTTCTCTTTAAGTGTTGCGTTAATAAGCGAAGCAACCATATCTGCCAATGTGCCGGGTTCCTGTATCGATTTTGCCATTGCCCCGATTTCCTGCGGCAAGCCGGGAGAAAGCTCAACCACCCTGGCAAACAGACTGATAATATTTGTCATCAGCGCATCAATTTCCTTGCCTTTTTCTTCTTTATCCTTAATATGCTCCACCCGGACCTGAAGATAGGGCTTTGTCTTTATAAAATCTTTTACCCTGAACCTGCTTAAACCCTGGACAAGCAATTGAGTCGTATTATCTTCGGACTTTGCCATTTTAAGAATAAGAGCGCTTATCCCCACCGAATGTAGATCATCAGGTGTATAATCGGGTTTTATTTTCATTTCTCTGGCAATAATAAGCCCTATGATACGATCTTTAGACATTGCTTCATCCACGAGTTGCACCGATTCCTTTTGCATGGCCATAACAGGCATAACCATTTTAGGAAAAAGCGCTGTATCAATTAAAGGCAAAACAGGAAGAATCTCCGGAATAGTTTTAGTTCCGGATCTGTCATGCGGTAGCTGCTCGGTCATAGGTGCCTCCAAAAAATGATAAACAATATAAAATAGGGCATCCTTCATTCACCAGTTTACGCTTTTTTCGAAAAAGCGTATATTATCAAATTGAATGCCGATGTCGAAACTGGAAATTCGAAATTTGAAATTAGGTAACGCATCTACATCTTTGTGTTTTTCCCAATTTCAAATTTCGAGTTTCAAATTTTATTCGCTAAAATACAAGATCAACAAAGTGTAAACTACTTTTGACTTGTCGTGAAGGATGCCTAAAATAGCTATCCATTTGCAATCGGTATCCTATATGCTTTATCAGGCGGCAATTTCGTAAGCCTGATCTGAAGCAAACCGTTTAAATATGTTGCAGTTACTTTATCAGTATCAATAGGCGCTGGAAGAAACAATACACGCTCAAATTTACCATACTGAATCTCTGCCAGTCTGTATGTTGAATTTTTAACCCTGGGCATTTCACCCCGGTTGCCATAAATTTTGACTGCCTTGGTGTTGATTTCCACACCGAGATTCTCTTTGTTTACACCTGCAATCTCGGCCAGAATAATTATCTCTTCCTGTGTTTCATATATATCCATCTGAGGCTTCCACACGCCTTCGGAAAGCGCGAAGAGCGGATTCATCGATCGAAACATATCCTGAATACCTCTTCCTGTATCTGAGTTTAAGTAATCGGATTTCTTGATAAATTTTATTTTAATATAATCCATCTTTTGCTCCCGGCTTTATGCCCTTATAAAAATAAAACCTATACAATAAATTTGACGGCGTTGTAAAAAGTCAAATTTAAATAAATATTCTTACGCAAAAAGGTTCAATATTGCAAACCTTTTTTTGACGGATTTTTTTTCTGCCTGTGGGTAACACACAGACACAAGGCTGTGTTTTTTTCTTGACATTTATATTTTTATTGTTATTTTTTAGACCAAAAAACGAATTTAGTCCGAAAGTATGCTATTGCAAGCCTGAGCAACGCAGCTATTGATGTTCAGGGCCGGCGAAAAATCGTAAGTTGTGGCCTTTCGAGGTATATACAGCAAAAGGAAAAATAATGAAAAAAGAGAAAGTGAGATCTATCCTGGATACATCAAAAAAACTGTTTGCACGTTATGGACTCAGAAAAACCAATATCGATGAGATTGCCCGTATGGCAAGAGTAGCCAAGGGCACAATTTATAGTTATTTTGGCGGTAAAGATCAGGTTTATCTCGAAGTTCTTCGCCGGGAAGCCGATGATATTATAAAAATGGTTTCATCTGCAACCCTTAAAGAGGCATCACCAAGTGATAAGTTGCGTACTTTTGTAAGGGCAAAGTTCAAATATATGCGAAAGGCCGTTAATATACTCAATCTGGATCGGGAAGGAATAGAGAAGTTATTGCCAGACGCTGAAAGCATACGTAACGAATTTTTTGAGCGGGAGGTCAATATCATTTGTTCTATATTAAAAGAGGGTGTCGAAAAGGGGATCTTTCATTTAAATGACGCCCTTTTTACAGCCAAAGCCATGGGTCATGCTTTGAGGGGATTTGAGCTTAACTGGCTGGTTCAGGAAAGTGAGGAACGCATTGAAACTTATATGGATGAATTAATGAACATCATCTTTAATGGACTGACATCAGCGCCTGAGGCGAAATAATAT
>CBDAFK010000005.1:0-31050 GCA_965195235.1 uncultured Desulfobacterales bacterium
GAATATTGTCTGAAAAAAGCCACCTTTAATTAACAAAGATTAACGAGGTCTGTTATATAAAAAAAGCAGCCACACAAGGTTGTAAACTCATGCGGCTGTTTTTTTTGACAATTATCTGTGAAAAATCAGGCGCCGCGTTGCGGCGCCTGAGGTTGACTAACAATTGGCTTATTACACCATACCCACTACTTTTTTGATGTCCACAAGATGGAATAGAGGTCTTGTGAGCATTGTGAATTCATCTTTTTCGGCATCATAAACAGAGTTTGCAAATAGCTTTCCCCATTTCTCATTATCCATCTTTCTAAAGTCCGTACGGTAGTAATACCCGGGCCATCTGGTTTCCTCGCGGAACAGTTTATGCCGGGTATGGGCTTCAGCAATCTGGAGCCGGTGAACGTTTTCCCAGCACCGCATCAGCTCATGGAGATTTCGAGCAGCAAGCTTGGGAACATCCTCCTTGAGAAGTTTCAACAGATCCAGAGCGATATTCAGCGTAATCGAGCTGCAGTTATACTGGGAACCGCATCCCGCAACATATTCATCCATGATCTTGTTGAGACGGAATAGGGCCATTTTGGGAGTAATGTAATACGGATTGACCTCTTCCACAGGCTGATCATACTTTTTCGTGGCCAAGCCGCCCAGGGTGGTGTAATTCTTATGCTCTTCATAATGCTTGAGCGGAAGCACAATTAATTCCTTGAACTTATCCGCGTCTGCAGGATCAAATTCAGGCATTTCAGGGTTTTCCACAATGTACTTTATACACGCTTTTGCCGCAATCCGGCCTTCGGTAAAAGTGCCTGAAGAGAACTTGTGGCTGGAATTACCAACCGCGTCACCAGCTGCAAACAGACCTTTTATCGTGGTCATACGGTTGTAACCCCAGAAATACTCCTTCTTGGATTCTTCGGTCTGGATATCTTCGGGGCCACTGGTCCATGCACCGGAAGCGCCAGAGTGGGAAGAGATAAAGTAAGGCTCGGACGGCATGATCTCGGAAGGCCCATCCTCAGGAAAGACATCTTTTGAAGCCCAGAGAATCGCCTGGCTGATGGTCATGTCGAGAAAATCCTCCCATGCCTCGGCTTCAAGCTTTTTCATTTCCTTAGCATATGCCTTTTTATCATCACCAGCTTTTGCGGCAATTTTCGCAATAGCCTTGTCCGTATGAATAAGTATGGGGCCATCACCTTTCTGAAACATTTCAATCATCATCAGATGGTTCCTGAGACAGGTTGGAATCGGTTTGACCTCCCCATAAGGCGGCCAGTTGTGAAGTTCGCCCCCCTCGGCCAGAGCTTCGCCCATGTAATTGAAACCGGTGGATGAAGTTGCCGTGGCCTTGAACAGGAGAAACCATGCCCCAACCGGACCATAACCATCTTTATATCTTGCTGGAATGAAAACAACCTCCTGGGAACTCATTTCAGCGCCGGCAGTGGTGGTCAGGTAGGAACTGGATCCTGCGTTCCAAGGCGGATACCATGCCCTGCCCAAACCTTCTCCGGTTGACCGCGGCTTGAAGACGTGAACCGCGCCGCCTGCGCACACAAGGCATGCCTTAAACTTAAACACATAGATTTCAGGACCTCTCACACTGAACCCGATGGCGCCTGCCACCTTCTTTTTGTCGTTCTTGTCAAGCAGAAGGCGAAGTATAAATACGCGTTCGATCATATTGTCCATGCCAAGAGCGTTCTTGGCGGCCTCCGCGACGATGGCCTTGTATGATTCGCCGTTGATCATAAGCTGCCACCGGCCTTCATGTACATACTTTCCATCTGCATCCAGCCAGATTGGAAGGCCGTATGCTTCAAACATATGAACTGAACCGTTCACATGCCTGGAAATATCCATAACCAGATCATCCCGGCAACAGCCCATGAGATCCTGCCTGACATAACTGAGATAATCGGGAGCACTATTTTCACCCTGGTATTGATTGATGGCTGAAAGGCCCATTCCCACGGCGCCGCTTCGCTCTGTTGCCGCCTTATCTACAAGGGTAACTTTCACATTGTTCTCTTTGCCCCAATGTGCAGCTTCAACGGCTGCGCCGGTTCCGCCCATTCCCCCACCAATAATCAAAAAATCGGTGGTAACCTCAACTGTTTTGAATTCTTCCATAATCTATCACCTCCTTTAGTCTCCAAGTGTCCAAAGTTTATCGGCTTTCAAGGATGCCGGTTCTGTGTACAGGAGTTGATCATCCAGAGTGCCTGGTCCAACTCCAAAGCCACCATCCGGTTTAGCGCTTCCTTCTGCTGTTGTCCTGATGGGGAATTTGAACCGCTTGATCATACCTCCTCTGAACTTGACTGTCCACATGATGTCTTCGGTCCCCCTCATGGGCACAACACTTGCTCCTAATGGACAAAAATCAGCATAACCGCGCACCTCTACGGCCTGTGTCGGACAGATTTTTACACAATTGAAACACTCCCAGCACATATCCGGCTCACAATTATAGGCTTTCATGCGCTCT
Organism: uncultured Desulfobacterales bacterium; assembly: GCA_965195235.1. Taxonomy (GTDB): domain Bacteria; phylum Desulfobacterota; class Desulfobacteria; order Desulfobacterales; family ETH-SRB1; genus Desulfaltia. The sequence continues at coordinate 2,492 of CBDAFK010000005.1, forward strand.
TCATCCAGTACCATAAGGTCGTTTGGACAAATGTACATGCAGGCTGTTTTGTCCCCGCCTTTGCAACCGTCACATTTTTCATTAATTACAAAACTTGGCATTAATCACACCTCCTAATTTTGCTTTGTAAGAATTATTATTACGAAATTCCAGTCAATTTTTTTCTAAATGTTTTTTTTTGCACCTCCCTTCATAATAGCGGCTCAAAAGTTAAGTATTTAGCCGGACTAAAAATTTGTATTTACGGAAATTTTCTTAACAAAAATATCCAAAAAAAATAGGACATCATTAAGCTGGAAAGTTAAAATATATCCTGTAAAATCAATAAGATACTTCAGCTCAAGATGTTTCAATCAATATCATTTAGGATTTTACTTGTCAAGAACTTTTAAATAACAAAATTGCAAGATTTGTAATTAGTTCCATGCCAAAAAAATCATAAACTATATCTGGATAGCCATGTCTCTATAAACGCTATATATGGTATTTATAATCAAATAATCAAATAATCCCTTAATCCCTTAATCAGCATCTCTGCCACAGTCATTTTTAACTTTCGGGTAATACCGGCTGCCTTTTTTAGCTCATTTTCCAATTCAGCCATCTTTATATAAAAAGGTGTCCTGTCAAACTTATAGTATTCCTTTGATTTGATCTGTTTTGTAAAAGCCTCACATCCCGGGCTATACATTACACTATGACCGGCCTTTTGCAGTTCGTGGGGGATGCCGTGCAGTCTGCATATCATTGGGCGATAATCATATAATATGCACAAACCGTTAAAATTCAGCGGACACATGAGTCGCACTGTCATGCCTTTTTCGTCAGACTCATCAGTTTTCCTGCATACCTCTATAGCCCTGTTTTTTATTTCAATTTGCCGGCCTGGTTCAAGTGTATTGTACCCCTTTAGAATATAAAGGTATTCTAAAAGTGTATAATGATAAAAACGGGTGAGGCAGCAATTGTCGTGACAGCCCTGGCAATGAAATCCATAGTAATCAGCAGCCTCTTTGTATTTTTGATCCATTGCCTCATAAATTACCTTTAACCTGTCTAAAAAATGTGAATATTTATTATATTGTAACAATTTAGCCTTTTTCTCGTTCCCATGCTCCAGCGTAGATATGCATACCATATAGGTTCCCACGCTGGAGCATGGGAACCAGGCATTTTTACAAAAGTTATTTTCGGTTACAGTGTCGCAGAGCGACATAACATAGCTTTTTAGCACTTACTATTGTTCTTGCAATTTCCGCTACTTTTAATGTATGTATAAAATATGTTCTGGGTAATGATCGCCCAACGGATATAAAAAAGCTTAAGTTATGTGTAACCGTTCACAGGTTCAAAAGTTCACCGTTCACCGTTCAGGGTTATAAAAAGGCCAAGCGGGCCGATGAGAACATCGGCCCCTACAATCCGCAGATTGAAATGCCCCAAACCTTTAAACCTCTGAACCCTGAACCCTGAACCTGTGAACGGTTACAGTTATATTTATATTAATTTTATATGCCAAAATCAAGTCAAAGAAATTATGTAGCCGTTTACAGCTTGAAACTTGAAATTGGAAAGTAAGAATTTGGGAGAGATGAAACTCGGCCTAAAATTGAATACGTTCATCAACAGTACACGTGTAGCGCAGGCGCTTGCGCCGCGTGAAAGCATGAAGGCTAAATTTCTCTGCCTGTGCGGTGTACCTGTCTGCGTGCGGATACGCACAGGCAGGCGCAGACAGGCAATTTCTATTTTCCAATTTCAACGTTCCGTAAACGCTTACATTTGAAGAAACCAAATCATGGTTGCGAAAACTCATCAGAAGATCAGAGAACTTTAGACTTTAAAGTAAAGGAGTTAAGAAATTAAATGGCCAAAGGTTATCTGGTGCTTGGCGAACTTACAGATTATATCACCGGCAAAACCATAAAAGACACCCATGACGAGCGCTATAAACAAAAATTAGCCCGTTTGCTTGTTGATGATAAGGGTTATCAAAAAAATGAAATCAAAGCCGGTTGTGAACTTCGTGTGAAAGCTGGAGATAAAAACGCAATTTTAATTATTGATTTTATAGTTACCTTATCAGAAAAAATATGCATGATAATTAAATATGCCCCCGGTTCCCTGGTAACGAGATGTCGGTCCGCGCTTGCTGTATCAAGACTTGTTGCCGGTTATCAGGTGCCTGTCGTTGTTGTATCAAACGGAGAGGATGCAGAAATTATTGATGGTTCGACAGGAAAGGTAATTTCGCATAATCTTGAATCCATACCTTCAAAATCTGAGATCCTTTCTATTGCTGAACATGCTGATTTTACGCCAATTTCGGAAAAGCAAGCCATGATGGAGGCTCGAATTATTTATGCTTTTGAAATTAATGACAGTTGTCAAATATGACGCGACTTATTTTTTTCTTGCATTTCTTAATGTTGTTATATATGCGATAGACTTGCAAATAAGGATTTAAAATTAAGACTCACTATAGTTGATTAAACTGCAACATCAGGAGGTACAGGCATAGCAATATTCAGACACACAAACAGACCGGCCAGATCAAACAGAGTAAACATTAATAATAGGATAAGAGCAAAAGAGGTAAGGGTGATAGATCCTGACGGCAATCAGATCGGCATTATTCCAACTTATAAGGCGCTTGCAACGGCCGCTGATTTTGGTCTTGACCTGGTGGAAATTTCTCCTAACGCAGACCCTCCTGTTTGCAAAATAATGGACTATGGGCGGTACAAGTATCAACTGACCAAGAAACTACAGGAAGCAAAAAAGAAACAAGCCTCATTTCAGGTAAAAGAGATAAAGATACGTCCAAAGACCGGAGATCATGATCTGCAGACCAAAATAGATCATATAAAGAAATTTATCGGCAAGAAGGATAAGGTCAAGGTAATAGTTGTTTTTAGAGGCCGGGAAATTACACTATCCCAGCGCGGCAGGGATTTATTAGAGAGAGTTGCCGGAGAAATCGACGATATAGCATTCGTGGAGCAGCATCCCAAATTTGAGGGACGCAGCATGATGATGATTCTATCGCCAAAATAATGACCTTTGAAAAATGTTTCGATGGCGTGGGCTGGCATTTGTCGATTGCTCACGCCATCAATTTTTGAACTGCTTAAGGAGAAAACATAACATGCCAAAGATCAAGACAAATAGAGCTGCTGCAAAGCGTTTCAAAAAAACAGGCACAGGCAAATTCGTCTTTTCAAAATCGAATGCAAGCCATATACTAACTAAAAAGAGTACTAAGCGTAAGAGGTCTTTGAGACAAAGCCAGATTATCGACAAATCCAACAAGAAGACAGTACGGCTGCTTCTTCCTAATACATAACGTCTCGGAATTTCTACAACTTATTGAAATTCCAGCGACTTTGGTCGAGTAGTTAAATAGTCAAGTGGTCAAGTGGGAAAATAGTTAAGTGGTCAAGTCGTTAACTACTCGACTAATCAACTACTCGACCAATTGTGAGCAAAGCGAACTAAGTTCAGGAGTAAATTATGCGCATTAAGAGAGGTTTTAAAGCAAGAAAACGTCGGAACAAAATTTTGAAATTAGCAAAAGGATTTCGTGGAGGCCGCAGCAAATTATTTCGGACCGCTGCTGATGCAGTAGACAAAGCGCTTATGTATGCTTATCGGGATCGAAGAGTTCGCAAAAGGGATTTTCGCAAACTCTGGATTCTCAGGATTAATGCGGCAGCCCGCATGAATGACATGTCATACAGTAAATTCATCCACGGGTTAAAAGTTGCAAACATCGAGCTTGACCGCAAGGTGCTTGCAGAACTGGCGATATCCGATCCTTTAGCATTTACACAGATAGCCAACCTATCTGCGCAACAGATATAAGTTTGGTAAGCGTTCACGGTTGTCAGTTATACAGTTCACGGTTAACAGTTGATCAAAACATATAAAAAACTGTAAACCGTGAACGGTTACAATTTTTGTATACCCTCCGACAAAAGTCTTAAGGAATGTAAAGTAACAAGTGGATAAAAATATTGAACAGATTCAACAAGAGGCGCTTAAAGAGCTTGAAGCCGCTTCTGACAGCAAAAAGATTAATGATCTTTCAGTAAAATATCTGGGGCGAAAAGGGGCTGTTACTCAATTCTTAAGAACTATTTCAAGCCTGCCACAGAAAAAAAGAGCAGACGCGGGAAAAAAGGCAAATGAAACAAAGAAAAGTCTGGATAAAGCCTTCAAGGAAGCATTAATCCAGACAGAAGCCAGATCTGCGGCAATTAAAGACAGCATTGATGTTTCGCTGCCAGGAAGAATGGTAAGCCATGGTTCTTTGCATCCCATCACACAAATTACCCGGCAAATATGTGATATTTTTTCCAGATTGGGTTTTGCTATAGTTGAAGGTCCTGAAGTTGAAACAGATTATTATAATTTTGAAGCTCTTAATATCCCGAAAAATCATCCTGCCAGGGATATGCAGGACACCTTTTATATATCACAAAATGTAGTTCTGCGCACTCATACCTCTCCGACTCAGCCCAGAATAATGGAAAAACAGGAGCCCCCTTTAAGGATTATTGCTCCCGGCAAGGTTTACAGATGCGATTCCGATTTAACACACACCCCGATGTTTCAGCAGGTGGAAGGCCTTCTTGTGGACAGGCAGGTGTCTTTCGGAGATCTCAAGGGGATACTTACCACCTTTATTCACCAGATTTTTGACGACCAGACCAGCCTGAGATTTCGGCCCAGTTTCTTCCCTTTTACAGAACCAAGCGCAGAAATCGATATACGCTGCGTCATGTGCAGGGGAAAGGGGTGCAGGGTCTGTTCACAAACAGGATGGCTCGAGATAATCGGCGGCGGTATGGTTCACCCTGCTGTGTTTGAAAATGTCGGATATGACACATCCATTTTTACAGGATTTGCCTTTGGGATGGGTATAGAACGGATTGCCATGCTGAAATACGGAATTGATGACATCCGCAAATACTATGAAAATGATTTAAAATTCTTAAGGCAGTTTTAATATGAAGGTCAGTTTAAGCTGGTTAAAAGACTATATCTCCATTGACATGAATATTGATGACTTAGCCGATGCCCTTACCATGGCCGGGCTTGAAGTCGAATATGTTTCAGATAGATACAGCTATCTCAACAGCGTTGTTGTAGGACGTGTTGTCGAAATCGAAACGCATCCCAATGCCGACAAACTTAAGCTTTGTCATGTGGATATCAGCAACCGAATTATTCCTGTTGTTTGTGGCGCGCCAAATGTAAAAAAGGGTATTCTTGCGCCATGCGCTTTGCCCGGGGCTTCCTTCCCGAACGGGACCATACTGGAAAAATGCTCTATCCGGGGAGAGGTGTCGGAAGGAATGCTTTGCAGCGCTGTTGAATTAGGACTTGGAGCAAACAACGGCGGCATAATGGAGCTTAAAGAAAATCTTACTGTTGGAGATAACCTTCATCAAGCCCTTGACCTGTCAGACCCCGTGCTTGAAATCGATCTTACCCCAAACAGGCCGGATTGCCTCAGTATAATTGGGACGGCACGGGAAGTTGCGGCATTTCAAAAAACAAAACTAACATACCCTGTAATCAGCCTTCCTGAATCTGATGGAGATATTGCCAATTTTACCTCGGTTACAATATTAGACCCTGATCTTTGTCCCAGATACAGCGCACGACTTGTTTTCGATATTAAAATTGCGCCATCACCTTTCTGGCTCCAGGATCGTCTGATATCGCTCGACCTGAAACCTATAAATAATATTGTTGACATCACTAATTTTGTGATGATGGAAACCGGCCAACCGCTTCATGCCTTTGATCTTGACCGCCTTGCAAAAAATAAAATAGTTGTGCGAACAGCTAAAAAAGGTGAAACATTAACAACCATTGATCAGAAACAACGCCTTCTTTCTCCGGAAATGCTCATGATCTGCGATGGCGAAAAACCGGTGGCGCTTGCAGGCATTATGGGCGGACTCGATTCTGAAATTAAGCGGTCCACGACAAGAATTCTGCTTGAAAGCGCATATTTTGATCCTGTCTGCATTCGTAAAACTTCTAAAAAAACAGGGCTGGCCACAGATGCATCCCATCGTTTTGAACGCGGAACAGATCCCAACGGCACGATCACGGCATTAAACCGGGCAACGCAACTCATTGCAGAAATTTGTGGCGGCAATCTGATCGGCAATATAATTGATAAATATCCAAAACCTGTGCCTGACAGGAAGATCACCCTTAGCACAGACTCTGCAAATCGCAGGCTGGGCACTAAGTTAAGTCAAAATGATATTAAGCAATACTTAAGTTCTATTGAATTCAAGGTTGAAAAGATTGATGATGATCAGCTTCGAGTTATTCCGCCATCTTTCAGGGTGGATATAAGTAGCTTTGAAGACCTTACAGAGGAAATTGCGCGTCTTTACGGTTATAACCATATTGAAACAACCTTTCCGCTTATACCGGCCGAAGCTGTTAGACCGTCAAAAAAAATCGATTCAAGGTATCGTATCAAGCGTCTGCTTGTGGGTCTTGGTTTTGCCGAAACGATAACTTATAGTTTTATCAACAAATTGTCATGCGATCGTCTCGAGCTTAAATCAGATGATCCGAAAAGACGCATAATGAATGTATTAAATCCTATTGCAGAGGATCAATCGGTTTTGCGCACATCACTGATTCCAGGCCTCCTTGAAACAATGCATTACAATATAACTATGCAGAATAAGAATCTTAAACTGTTTGAGATCGGCAATGTCTTTTTCAATACCGGCAAAGAGGACAGCCAGCCTGATGAGGTTGAAATGTTGGCAGGCCTGTGGACTGGAAAGAGGATGGATGATTCCTGGCTTTCCAGTGGGGAAAGCTGTGATTTTTATGACATAAAAGGGGCTGTTGAAGAGCTTTTAAGAAATCTGCGCATAACAAACATAAAGTTTACCCGTATGCGGCCTGAAGACTGCTGCTATACAAAACCCGGATATACTGCCCGACTTTTTGTTGGAAATAAATCAATAGGCCTTCTTGGAAAGGTTCTTCCTCAAGTGCTTAAGAATTATGATCTAAAACAACAGGCGTATATTTTTGAACTTAATGCCGACAATCTTATTGAACTTATACCTGATATTATGTCGGCAAAACCGCTGCCAAAGTTTCCGTCAATATCCAGAGATGTCACCCTGATTGTCGATAAGGATATCGAGGCGTTTAATATTATAAAAAGTGTTGAAGCCCTTAACGAAAATCTAATAGAAAATTTATATTTATTTGATGTTTATGAAGGCAGTCCGATCCCTGCCGGCAAAAAAAGCATCTCATTAAGAATAACATACAGATCAGCTTTTGAAACACTTGAGGATAAAATAATAAATTCCATTCAAAAGGATATTACAGGCAGGCTGATAAAGGAGTTTAATGCGATACTTCCTGTGTGATATCTTAGTATTTGCTCAATAAATCAGGGTAGATACCCTGGAACAGCAACTTTCTGAATTCCCGCTTCCGCGAAAATGACAGATGCTTGATTTTTTGTCATTCCCGGCGGGAATCCATTAGCCATTACACCGATTTATGGAGTTGTTACTCTTTTTACGTATGCTAAGTAAAGGGCCATATCAAAAAGAATTGCCGGACAAACTCTACTTTAAGATCGGAGAGGTCGGCGAAATTACAGAGCTTCCAACATATGTATTAAGATTTTGGGAAACCGAATTCGCAAGGATAAAACCAAAAAGGACATCTTCAGGCCAGAGACTGTATAGCAAAAACGATGTTGAGTTTATCCTGAAAATCAAGCATCTCTTACATGACAGAAAATATACCATCCAGGGCGCAAAGCAGCAGCTTAAATCCAAAGATCCTGAAAAAAAGGCGGATTCTTCGACAAACATACTCGATGATATCCGATCAGAACTTAAAAGCATCCGTGATCTTCTTGCCTGATCCTTGATTTTCCTTCCCGTCCGCTTTTTGGGAATCAATTATATTTTATGGCTTCGTAAAAAGTCGGATTCATCAAAATAGAGTGACCCGTAGGGCAGGGCTTTAGCCCTGCTTTAAAGCAAAGCTAAAGCTTTGCCCTACATAAATGAGTGACATATCGCACTTTTTACGAGACCATCATATTTGATGAACTCGTAAAAAGTCGAAAATCGAGGATTAACCGAGCACTTTCCGGGAGCGGCCTGAGTGGTTACGTGAAACTTGAAGAAAAAAAAGAGAGATTGAGAGAGCTTTATAACAGGTTTGAAACAGAGGCTCGGGAATATAAAAAGCTGGCTGTCTGCAAACCAGGTTGTGCTTATTGCTGCATACATTTTGGATCAGTCGATATTATAACCCTTGAAGGGGTTATAATCAGACAGCATATAAATAGTTTTGCAAAGCCTTTAAAAAGCGAGGTTAAGAAAAAAATTGCTCAAAACAGAAAGCTAAAGGAAAAACAGAAAATCGCTCAATGCCCTTTTTTGAAAAAAGACCAAACCTGTCTAATATATGATATACGACCTTTCAGTTGCCGGCAACTTTATTCTTTACGAAAATGTGAAGGGTGCGGGCCTGTGGTTCACCGTCAGGCAGTGGATTTAGCTCAAAATACTGTTAAAAAACTACAACAGTTGGATTATACAGGATATTCTGGGCATATCAGCTTTATTTTACACCTTCTTGACAAACCGGAATTTAGAAAACTTTATATGGCAGGAGGGTTTGATCCAGGCCAAATTATGGAGTTTGGGAAATCACACGGCATTATTATTAATTCCAGCAAATTGCACTAAGAGCCGGATTTGAAACCATTTTGAAGACCATGAAATAGCATAATTAAGAAAAAAAGTTAATGGCGTGCTATAGTTAAGGGATGCGAGTTATCAATTGTTATCAATTGTTTGTTGACATGCATTATTTTTTGTGATTTGAAAATTTTTTACAGCCTTGCTTTCAAAAGCGATTGTTATTTGCTCTCGTAATTCATTTTATAGAAAATTCGAAAGGCAGCCAATGAAACAAAAATATTTGATCTTTAAAAATGACGAAAAAAACGAGTTAATAATTAAAGAGTTCCTGGAAATAAATAAAGAAATGTTTTCACTTGCCTGCGAGGAGACATACGATAATAATGATATAGAATCGGCTATTGCAAAAGATAAAAAGCATCTGGTCTCTGTATTGAGAACAAATAATATGTATCCTGTTTGGTTATATGCAGACAAATTAGCAGAATCGATTATAACTATGTATGGCGCAGAACATAAAGAGCCCGTTAAACTTCTTTTTGATGATGCTAAATCGTTTTCAAAAACCCAGGAAGAGGTTATAGCTTTAGAAATTGTTGAAGATAAGGTGCCTGAGGATGATGAATTGCTTGAGGATGATTTTTACGATCAGAAAATATTAAAAAATAATTGTGCCATTAAAGTGGCAGATGATGAGTCGGATAACGATGAGGTTGATCACGAAGAAAAAATATGAAGAAATCCTGATATTTCATGAAAGAAGCACCCCCTCTATGAAAGGATCAATCGCTCCGTCTAAAACATTATATACGTTACCGATTTCAAGATTTATCCGGTGATCCTTAACCATCTGATATGGTTGCAGAACATATGATCTGATCTGACTTCCCCAGGCTATTTCATCTTTGCTTTCATGCAGCTCATGCATTTTTTTATCCTGCTTCAGCTTTTCAAGCTGGTAAAGCCGGGCTTTAAGCACCTTCATTGCCATCTCTTTGTTCCTGTGCTGTGATTTTTCCTGCTGGCACTGGACAACAATCCCGCTTGGGCGGTGTGTAATACGGACAGCGCTGCTTGTTTTATTAACATGTTGCCCTCCGGCCCCACTTGCCCTGAAAACGTCTATACGCAAATCTTTATCATCAATATCGATTTTGATTTCTTTGTCAAGCTCCGGATAGACAAATACAGAAGCAAAGGAGGTATGCCGTTTTCCGCTTGCATTAAATGGTGAAATTCTCACGAGGCGGTGCACCCCGTTTTCTGTTTTTAAGTAACCGTACGCATATTCTCCGTTTGCTGTAAAGGTAACACTTTTAATGCCTGCTTCATCACCGGGTTGATAATCAATTATACTGATTTTAAAGCCTTTCCGTTCAACCCATCTCCTATACATTCTAAAGAGCATCTCAACCCAGTCCTGAGCATCAGTTCCACCGGCTCCGGCGTTAATGGAAACAATAGCGTTATTACTGTCGTCTGCGGCGCATAGGGTCAGGTCGAGCGAAAATTTTTTTATTTTTTCCTTGATGTCTCGAACTTGCTGTATTGCTTCTTCAAATGTATCAACATCCGATTCCTCTTTGGCAAGATCAAGCAGGATTTTACTCTCTTCGAGGTCATTGCAAAGCCTTTTCCATCTTTCGATTTTATTGGTAATAGCTGTTCGTTCTTTTAAAACAAGCCTGGTCTTTTCAGGATTGTCCCAAAAGTCTTTTTTTGCAACGAGATGCTCAATTTCCTTTAGCCTTTTTTCTTTGCCAGCAATGTCAAAGATAGCCTCGCAATTGTTCTAATTTTATAAAAAGTTCCTTTATTGTTTGCTCAAGATCTATAGACATATTATTTCCTCCATAATGGTTAGGGTTCAAGGTTTAGAGTTCAGGGTTCAGGGTTCAGGGTTCAAGGTTCACGGTTCAGAGGTTCAGGGTGATTTTTCTTGGAGTACCTGGATAACTTTGGCCTTTACCTATAAGTGTTGAGACATATCTTTATCCTCAATTAACAATTAACAATTGATTATTTGTTTTATGTTTTTATATTTATGCCCCAAAAGGCAATAATAATAGTTAATAATCAATTGATAACCGTTAATTGCTAATGGAGAGATAACTTATGGGTAACGAGCAGGGCTAACTGCTATGTGCTAATAGCTTTATCCTGAACCTTTGAACTGTGAACTCTGAACCATGAACCTTTACGATCTATTATAAACATATTTTAGCACAAAGCAAATAGCTGTTGCAACCATGCAGGCTATGGCAAACAGATCTCCGAAACAGGTATAAAAGGATGTCATATGTATTAAAGGCACAGAACGTGTAACCACCGCCTCCTTAAAAAGATCTGTTTTTTCAATAATTCTGCCAACAGGATCGATAAAGCCGCTTATTCCTGTATTGGCCGACCTGACAAGGGCCCGCCTGTTTTCTACAGCTCTGAATATTGCCATGGAAAAATGCTGATAAGGAGCGCTGGTTGTGCCAAACCACGCATCATTGGTAATATTTACGAGTAATGCTGCATTGTTCTTTGCCATAGCTCTGGAAAGGTCTGGAAAAATAATCTCATAACAGATCTGCAAACCCAACCTGTAGTCACCCCACTTAATGGTTTTGCCTTTAATACCCGGCTTGAAATCACCAACTCCTTCCACCATTTTGCCGACAAATGGCAACCATTTATTAAAAGGGATATATTCTCCAAATGGAACAAGATGCACCTTGTCATATTTGTCATATACCTTTCCATCCCGGCCAACGAGGTAAGCGGTATTGTAATATTCAACAACCTCTTTTCCGGAAATAAATGAAGGGCTGCCAAACAGAAATGTTGTACCTGTATCATTAATCCCTTTTTTAACCATGTTTGAAAGCCCAATATTATAAAGGAAATAAAAAGGGGTAGCTGTTTCAGGCCAAACAACAATGTCAGGATTATCAGCTTTTGATAAAAGTGAAAGCTTAATATATTTTTTTATAGTTAAGCGTTGAATTTCAGGATTCCATTTTACAGCCTGATCAATATTCCCTTGAACAACTGCGGCTTTAATTGATGGAGAAGAGCAGACAATTCTGTCAATTGAATCTATTCGCCATTTGCCATAAGACAATACAAGGACAACAATCAGCACAAAAACAGATATCGATCCAGCAGCGATTTTTTTTGTTACAGCCTTCCTTTTCCAATTTTTTCCGGCCAAATAAAGAAACGCTAAAAAAATTGCCACATTTGATAAGCCAATTAAAAAGGATACGCCGTAAACTCCAAATATGTCTGAAATCTGTATAAGGAGTAAATTATTATATTGAGAATAACCGATAAGTTCCCATGGAAAGGCAAGAAAAAAAAGGCTGCGCATATATTCAAACGCAACCCATAAAACAGGAACCGCAAATATGCAAATAGCAGGCTTTACGCATAAGTTTAACAGGGTTGCTAAAAATGCCGCGAGGTAAACGGCAAGAAAGGCGGAAAGAAGAATGAGTATAAACGTGCATAGCAACAGGGGAAGGTGGCCGTATGTGTGCATTGTATATACAAGCCAGTACAAAAGTGTCAGATAGTGAACAAGCCCCGCAATAAAGCCAAGGATAAATCCTTTTTTTGGAGAAAGGTTTCTTATTGCGATTAAGAGCGGAACAAGGGCGAACCAGGCAAATAAGCTAATACCGATTTTGGGGAAAGAGCCGGTAAGGAGCAATCCGCTCAATATCGCCAGGCATAATTTTAGTTTGTTAATTTTTTTGGTTTCCAATTTTTAATATCTTTCATGGTTACATAGTTATACGGCCTATTTTTTTAATACTCTATCATATTTTGACCGTTTCGTAAAAAGTCATTTTGCGAAATCATCAACCTTGAGTTGACATTTATTCCAGCCGTTTATAGTATTATTCAAGTTTCGCACCCTTGATGTCTATCAATGTCAAGACGGTAAGGGTTAAAAATTTATTTTTAGCTCTTACCGTCTAACGCTTTTGATAAATTAAAGGGTGCGAACCTTGAGAGTATTATTTTCAGGATTACTGCTGCAGGATGAATTTAAGATGCATGATATCAAGGTTATCACTACGGCAACAGAGATGCAGGAACATTCCGATCGTATACGGAGTCTCGGCAAAACTGTTGCCTTTGTGCCGACTATGGGGTTTCTGCATAAAGGACACCTGTCGCTGATAAGGGAAGGATGCAAACTCGGGGATTATCTCGTTGTCAGCATTTTTGTAAATCCCTCCCAGTTTTCTCCAGGGGAAGATTTTGAATCATACCCAAGAAACTTTGACAACGATCTTAATCTATTGCAAAAAGAGGGGGTAGATGTAATTTTTTCTCCAGATAAAGATGAGCTTTATCAGGATGGCTTCCAAACATATGTAGAGCTGGAAAATCTTCCAAACCATCTTTGCGGAATTTCCAGGCCCATATTTTTTCGAGGGGTTGCGACAGTTGTTGCAAAGCTGTTTAACATTGTAAGGCCGCATATTGCCATATTCGGTCAAAAAGATTACCAGCAGCTTGCAGTCATTCGCCGGATGGTGCGCGATCTGAATTTTGATATAAAAATTGTCGGATTTCCGACAGTAAGAGAGCCTGACGGTCTTGCCATGAGCTCAAGAAACAGTTATCTTACTTCTGAGCAGAGAATTAATGCTGTTTCTCTTTATAAATCGCTAAAACAATCTAAAAAACTTGTCGAAAGCGGAATTAAGGAGGCAAAAAGGATCATTGATGCGGCATATGCTTTGATCAAATCATATCCGGAGACAGCGATAGATTATATCTCCATCTGTGATCCTGAAACCCTTGTTGATATGGAAACAATCGACAGGCCGGCATTGATGGCTCTTGCGGTGAGTATTGGTAAAACCCGCCTGATTGACAATATGATACTGAATCCACAGTAACAATCAAGTTACCACCCCCACCCTGCCCTGCCCCTCGAAGGGGGAGGGTTTGGGAGGGGTTGAAAAAAAGGAGATACTTATGAGCAAAGAACAATTCTTTTTTACTTCTGAATCTGTCACAGAGGGGCATCCGGACAAGGTGGCCGATGCGATATCTGATTCCATATTAGACGCAATTATTGAAAAGGATAAAAACTGCAGGGTAGCTTGTGAGACCTTGGTAACAACCGGTTTAGCTTTTATTGCCGGAGAGATCACAACAGAATGTTATGTTGATATACCACAGATCGTCAGGGAAACAATACAGGAGATAGGGTATCATTCGTCTCAGATGGGCTTTGACTGGCAAACCTGTTCGGTAATAACCAGCATTGACCATCAATCGCCAGATATTGCTCAAGGGGTAAATATTGGAGAAGGGCTGTTCAAGGATCAAGGCGCAGGAGATCAGGGCCTTATGTTTGGATTCGCATGTGATGAAACTCCTGAATTAATGCCTATGTCTATAATGTATGCTCACAAGCTGACAAAACGTCTCGCCAAGGTGCGAAAGAATGGCGCGCTTGACTTTTTAAGGCCGGACGGCAAAGCTCAGGTAACCATAGAATACGAAAACGGATCTCCCAAACGTGTTGATACAATAGTAATCGCAGCGCAGCACAAGCCGGATATCACTTATGCGGATTTAAAAGAGGCTATCATAGAAGAGGTAATAAAAAAGGTGATTCCAAAGGAGCTGATAGATGGTGATACGCGTTATTTAATAAATGCCACAGGAAAGTTTATTATCGGTGGGCCCATGGGAGACTGCGGACTAACCGGAAGAAAAATAATTGTTGATACTTACGGCGGACAGGGAAGTCACGGCGGTGGATGCTTTTCCGGCAAAGACCCTTCCAAGGTGGACCGAAGCGCATCTTACATGGGAAGACATATTACAAAAAATATAGTTGCCGCGGGCCTGGCAAAAAAATGCGAGCTACAGATTGCATATGCTATCGGCGTAGCACAACCTGTTTCCATCATGTTAGATCTTAGGGGCACGGGAATTCTCCCCAAGCATCAAATTAAACAAATAATCACCGAGGTCTTTGACCTTAGACCGGCTGCAATAATCGAATATCTTGATCTCTTGCGGCCTATCTATAAAAAAACAGCCGCTTATGGGCACTTTGGAAGAAGTGAACCGGAATTTACATGGGAAAAAACCAATATGGTTGATCTACTCAGAGAAAAAGCCGGATTGTAACCCGTGACCAGAAGTCGGATGTCGGAGGTCGGAGGTCGGAGGTCAGAGATCGGAGGTCGGAGGTCGGATGTCAGAAGTCGGAGGTCAGAGGTCGGATGTCAGAGGTCGGAGGTCAGAGGTCAGAGGTCGGAGAACCAGCAACGAGTGACCAGCAACCAGCAACCAGTAACCAGCAACGAGTAACGAGCAACGAGCAACCAGCAACCCTGAACTAAGGAGAATAATAAAATGTCTGTTTTAAAAGCAATAAAGGATACAAAGGGGTTTTTAGAAATAGATCCCTCCCTTCCATATAAGGTAGCCGACATTTCGCTTGCAGATTTCGGATTCAGAGAAATGAAACTTGCAGAAAATGAAATGCCCGGCCTTATGGCGGTTCGGAAAAAATACGGTCCTGAAAAACCGCTAAATGGAATGAAAATCATGGGAAGTCTCCATACGACCATTCAGACCGCCATGCTTATTGCAACGCTCAAGGAGCTTGGAGCCGACCTGCGCTGGGCTACGTGCAACATCTTTTCAACACAGGATCATGCCGCTGCTGCAATTGCCAAAGCAGAACTTGCGGCAGTCTATGCATGGAAAGGCGAAACTCTCGAAGAATTCTGGTGGTGCACAGAACAGGCTTTTACATGGCCTGACGGCAGCGGTCCTGATCTTATTGTTGATGATGGCGGAGACGCTACTCTATATGTACATCAGGGCGTAAAAATAGAAAATGACCCTGCACTTTTAGATAAGGCTTACGACAGCCGTGATATGCAATGTCTTATAGCCCGCCTGAAGGTGAGTCATGAACGGGATTCCAGGCGCTGGACAAAAATCGCATCAAAAATCAGAGGCGTTTCCGAAGAGACAACTACCGGTGTTCACAGGCTTTACCACCTTGCAAAGAGCGGCGAGCTGCTTTTTCCGGCTTTTAATGTAAACGATTCAGTTACAAAATCAAAGTTTGACAACCTTTATGGATGTCAGGAATCGTTGGCAGATGGAATCAAGCGTGCCACAGATATTATGCTTGCCGGCAAAATCGTAGTCATATGCGGGTATGGTGATGTTGGCAAGGGATGCGCAAAATCGATGAGCGGATACGGAGCGCGTGTGCTTATTACTGAGATCGATCCAATATGTGCCCTGCAGGCTTCCATGGAAGGATATGAAGTTGTGACCATGGAGGATGCAGCGCCGATCGGGGATATCTTTGTTACCGCCACAGGATGCTACCATGTGATTACCGGCGAGCATATGGAACAGATGAAAAATGAAGCAATTGTCTGCAACATCGGCCATTTTGATAATGAAATTCAGATGACCCATCTGGATGATAATCCAGATTGTAAAAAAGAGCAGATTAAACCACAGGTTGACAAGTGGACTCTTAAATCAGGGCGATCCATTATTGTACTTGCAGAAGGGAGGCTGGTAAACCTCGGATGCGCAACAGGCCATCCCAGCTTTGTAATGAGCAATAGTTTTACCAATCAATGTCTTGCACAGATGGAGCTTGCATCAAAGCAATACGAAAGAAAAGTATATACGCTTCCCAAAAAGCTTGACGAGGAGGTGGCCCGGCTTCATATTGGCAAACTTGGCGTAAAACTATCAAAACTCAACCAGTTCCAGGCCGACTACCTTGGAGTACCAATTGACGGGCCATTTAAACCTGATTTTTACAGATATTAGAATTGAAACTCCTTGCAGCCACGCAACCTGCCAAAGCAAAAAGGCTGTAACCCATTAGGATTACAGCCTTTGTTTTAGTTGGTGCCGAAGGGGAGACTCGAACTCCCACAGGCATACACCCACTAGACCCTGAACCTAGCGCGTCTACCAGTTCCGCCACTTCGGCACAAAATTAAAATGATTGATTTTTTAACAGAATTAATTTAATTAAATTTTTTTTTGTTTGTTGTCAAGTTCATTATGATATAGTTATAACTGCTCGGGTTGGTTAGGCTGAATAGTTATGAATAATAATTGGATAATATAAATGAACATCATTGAAGATATTGAAAAGATTGATCATCCATATAAAAATGCAGTCATTACCATCGGCAACTTCGATGGTGTGCACATTGGGCATCAGGCCCTTTTTCATCAGGTAATAGAAAAGGCAAGGGCGCTTCAGGGCACATCTATCGTCATGACCTTTGAACCTCATCCCATCAGGGTGTTAAAACACAACAACCATCCACCCCTTATAACCCTGTATGAACAAAAAATAGAACTCATCGAAAAGGCTGGAATTGATATTCTTATTTGCATACACTTTACACGGAAATTCGCCTCAATACCGGCAAAGGAATTTATAGAAAAAATTCTTGTTGACCGTATCGGCATGAAAGCCATTGTTGTTGGGGAAGATTATACTTTTGGCAAAAATCGTGAAGGTAACCTTGATTTACTTAAAACATATGGAAAACAAATCGGTTTTGAAGTAATCGTTGTCAGAAAAATTCAGATATCAAACAATTCGGAAGATAAAATCAGCAGCACCAAGATACGCGAGCTTATATCAGATGGAAAAGTTGCTGAATCCCGGAAATTTTTAGGCAGACACTACCAGATAAGAGGAACAGTTATGACCGGGCGAGACAGAGGGGGCAGGCTCCTCGGCTTTCCTACCGCCAATATAAACCTTTATGATGAACTCAGCCCTAAAACCGGTGTCTATGCAGTTACCGTTGAATGCAAAGGGAGTAAATATAAAGGAGTCGCCAATATAGGATACAGCCCGACTTTTGACGACCGCATCTTTACGGTTGAGGCTCATCTCCTCGACTTTAATGATGATATATACGGACAGAAAATTCGCGTAAATTTTATAAAGTGGCTCAGAGATGAAAAAAAGTTTTTAAATATTTCAGAATTATCAAAACAGATTAAAAAAGACATAGATAAAGCGCGCGATATCATTTCATTATAATACCGGTATAAATTGTTCCTGCTGCCTTTATGAAAAAAAACGTCAAAATTTCTCTGACTCTGGGAATATTATTGTCCGCCTTAGCCCTTTATCTGTCCTTTAGAAAAGTTCCGTTTGCCGATCTTGCAACTTATCTGACAACAATAAATTACTTCTGGATATTACCATCTGTATTTATCGCCCTGATTAGTTTTGTTATAAGAACCCTTAGGTGGCAGTTTATCCTTGGGGCGGCACACACAGTAAGCTTCCGGCAGGCATTTCACCCCATGATGATTGGCTTTATGTTAAACTGCATCCTTCCCGGCAGAATCGGCGAGTTGGCAAGGCCTGCAATTCTACAGAAAAATGATAATATTCCATTTTCTACCGGTCTTGCAACGGTTGCTGCTGAAAGGTTGTTTGACATAATTCTTCTGATAATACTTTCAATAACTGTGCTTGCATTTGTCCATATAGATCCGGCGCTTGACATTTCCTTTGGCAAGTATCATCTAAACAAAGAAACACTGCTGACTATTGGAGCAGGCATGTTTAAGCTAAGCGCTGTGCTAATTGCCGGAATAATAATAATCAGCTTTTCCGTTAGCCGAAAGGTTCTAAAAAGATTGATCATGGCAATGCCGGCTATGTTTTTTTTTGCAGGCAGTGATTTTAAAAACCGGATGCAGGAAAGAATTTGCACACCTCTTACAGGTTTTTTAGAAAATTTTGCCTTAGGTTTTGCTCTGATTAAGAACCCAAGAAAGGTGGGTATTTGCATTGCGCTGTCAACTATTATATGGAGCCTTGCAGCTTTATCATATTATGTAATAGCGCTTGGCTGTCCAGGCATACGGCTTTCATATTTTGAGATCACGGCGGTTATGATAATTATCTGCCTGTTTATAGCTCTTCCATCAGTACCCGGTTACTGGGGACTCTGGGAAGCAGGGGGAGTGTTTGCCCTGTCTCTTTTCGGGATTTCGGCAAAGGAAGCTCTCGGCTTTACACTTGCAAACCATGTAATTCAAATAGTTCCTGTAATAATTATCGGTATTTTATCAGCAATGACAATCGGTGTGAATATACTGAAGCTCCATGCAACAGACAAATTAAAAGATAGGTAAGACTCATTTTAAAAACCTAAGTTGAGCGATTTATTGCGAAGATATGTGCTGAGATCTTGATGCATAAGGGTTTGCGAAAACCGCAGGCATACCCGTGGATATGTTGAGGATTTTCACGAATCCTTGATGCGCAAGAGATCGGTGCAGATCGAGCAAAAAATCGCTCAATTTAGGTAAAAGGATATTATTATGTCGATACTAACTGTATTAACATATCCGGACGAATTTCTAAGTCAATCTGCAAAACCTGTAGAAAATATCGATGGCGCAATCCAGAATATGATTGAAGACATGTCTTCCACCATGTATGAAGCTCCCGGCGTGGGACTGGCTGCCATACAGGTAGGATTTGACCAAAGTATTATCGTTTACGACATAGCGCCAAGGGATGAAAATCGGTCTTTACATGTTCTTATAAATCCAAAAATTATCTCCAGTGAAGGAACCACTATTTCCGAAAGCGAAGGATGTCTGAGCGTTCCTGATTTTAGGGCTGATGTAAAACGCTCAGCCTCTATCCTGGTTGAAGGGTTTGACAGAAAAGAAAAACCATTGAGAATAGAGGCCCATGGACACCTTGCTGTTGTCTTGCAGCATGAAATTGATCATTTAAACGGCATCTTATTTATAGACCGTATAAGCAGTTTAAAAAAAGGCCTTTATAAAAGACGCATCAAAAAGATGTTAAGACCAAAGTGACAAAGCCGGTGATAGAAAAAAAATAGGCATCCTTCATTTGCCAGTTTACACTTTTTAGAGGTGGTTTCTATCTTTGACCGGGAATATGAAATGCCTAAAGTGAGCTAAAGTATGTTAAAGTGCCTAAAGTTAAGGAGTCGCTTCGCTCCATTAATTCACATAAAATTGGCAGCACCGAAGGTGCATTCCTTAACTTTAGGCATTTTAGGCACTTTAGCTCACTTTAGGCACTTATTTCTGTGTAATCGTACAAGTTTAAAAAAGTGTCAACTACTTTTGAAAGATGCCAAAAATGAAAATAATATTTATGGGCACGCCGGATTTTGCCGTGCCTGCATTAAAAGCTCTTCACGAAAACAATTATAACATGGTTTTAGTGGTAACCCAGCCGGATCGGCCAAAGGGAAGGGGCCGCAAGCCGGTTTCTCCCCCTGTTAAGCAGACAGCCGTGCATCTGGGATATGATGTAATTCAGCCGGCATCGATTAAAACAGACGAGTTTGCAAACAATGTGGTACGATTAAAACCGGACATCTTTGTTGTGTCGGCCTTTGGTCATATTCTCCCAAAAAGGATTCTGGATTTACCCAGAATCGGCGCATTAAATATACATGCCTCACTCCTTCCAAAATATCGGGGGGCTGCGCCAATCCAGTGGGCTATTATAAACGGCGAAAAAAAGACCGGGGTTACCACCATGCTTATGGATGAAGGTCTGGATACAGGAGACATCCTCTTTACATCAAAAATTCAAATCGCTCCTGATGACACATCAGCCACCCTTCACGATCGTCTGGCCGAGCTTGGCGCTGATCTTCTTATAAAAACTCTAAAAGCTATAGAGGTCGGCAATATAAATCCTATTCCTCAAGACCACACACTGGCTACGTATGCACCAATGCTTAAAAAAAAGGATGGCCATATAAACTGGAAAATGACTGCAGATAAACTTGAGGCTTTTATACGCGGAATGACACCATGGCCCGGAGCATTTACTTTTTGCAAAAACATACGTCTCAAGATGTTCAGTTCAACGCCCATCATGATACCTGTTGATAACCCACCAGGCACTGTATTAAAAGGGTTTCCTGATGAACTTCGCATTGCAACCGGAAAAGGGGCTCTGTCCATCCTGGAAATACAGGGGGAATCCGGAAAACGCCTTTTGATTAAAGATTTTCTGCGTGGATTTAAGCTGCCTGTCGGAACTGTCCTGAATTAATATGAAAGCTTTGAAACATGATCCTCGTAGGACAGCGCTATTTGTCTTGAATTCCCTAAATAAAAGACGTCATACTCTGGATAGAATACTGGAAGATATTCAAAACAAAGAGCTGTTTCTTTCAAGAAGAGATCAGGCCTTGTTTTATGCGCTGGTTTACGGGGTTTTAAGATGGCGGGGTTTCCTCGACTGGATAATAAATCATTTTTCAAAAACCCACCTTAAAAAAATAGACGCCGGGATTTTGAATATTCTTCGATTAGGGCTTTTTCAAATAATTTATTTAAACAGGATACCTGTTTCTGCCGCTGTTAATACATCTGTTGAAATTGCAAAGTCATTTGCATCTTCCAGCGCCGCCGGGTTTGTAAATGCTCTCTTGCGAAATGCAGCCAGAGAATATAAAAATATCTCTTTCCCTGACCCTGATAAAAACCCTGCGTATAGTCTGTCTGTTAGAAAATCGTTTCCAGAGTGGATGATTAAACGCTGGCTTAATCGATTTGGGCTAAAAGAGACCCAAGCGCTCTGTGATGCAATAAATACAATTCCCCCAATTACTGTCCGTACAAATAGTCTCAGGACAACACGTGATGATCTAACCAGCAGGCTTGCATCTGATGTGCAGCAAATTGAAAATACAACCTGCTCTCCTGACGGCATACGTTTTATTAAGTTAGACAGATCAATTCCTGAAATAGAAGCCTTTAAGGACGGCTGGTTCCAGGTCCAGGATGAGGCTGCACAGCTTGTCACCTGTCTGTTAAATCCCCGGCCCGGAGATACTGTTTTAGACGCATGTGCAGGTCTGGGCGGCAAAACCGGGCATATTGCGCAGATGATGAAAAATACAGGCAGACTGTTAGCCTTGGATAATCAGGCTAATAAACTACAACGGCTTGAGTCTGAAATGAAAAGGCTTGGAATCTCAATTGTGACAACCTGCAACTACGATCTTACTATCCCGTTTAACAGGCAATTCTCATATAAGGGCTTTTCCGGATTTGACCATATTCTTTTAGACGCGCCATGTTCGGGCATGGGCGTTTTAAGAAGAAATCCTGATGCAAAATGGTCAATATCAGCTAATAGATTCAATAGCTACAAGGCAAAACAGATAAACTTTCTAAATAATTTAGCGCAGCTTGTCAAACCGTCAGGCACCTTGGTTTATGCTGTATGCAGCACAGAACCGGAGGAAAATGAAGAGGTGGTTAAAGGGTTTTTGAATATGCATTCAGAGTTTGTTGTAAATAATAAGCTTGAAGGTCTGCCAAAAAATGTATATTCTCTTATAAATAAAAACCGATATTTAAAAACTTATCCGCATATAAATAATATGGATGGTTTTTTTGCGGTTTGTTTTAAACGGGCAACTACTCAGCCACAGATTCACACAGATGAACGCAGATAGCTTTAAATACAAAAAAACCACAGAGGAAAGGGAATTATTGAAGATTGAAGATTGAAGATTTGTGGAATCGCTTCGCTCTGTTTCTTTTTAAAAATTGATAGAATTCCTTCAATATTCAATCGACAATATTCAATTTTCAATATTATAATCTTTGTGACTTTGTGACTGAACTATTACAATAAAAGAAAAAATATCGGTGATGATCAGCGTAGATCTGTGGCTGAATAGTTCCTATTCTGGAAGGATTATCATGAAGCGATTTTATTCTATTTTAATTTTAATTGCGGTTCTTTTTTTCTTTGGATGCGCGGGTGGCAATGCTGTGAAAAAGAAGCCTGAGCATATTATCTCAGGCATGAAAGAAATACAGAAAGGAACCACATGGTATCAAAAAGGTTGTTACAAACGATCTCTGGAGCACTTTTTCAGGGCGCATGAATTTTTTGCCGCATCCGATCAATTAGACGGGGTCGCCATGTGCATGAACAATATCGGGAATATTTACAGAATCATGGAAGACACTGACAGCTCCCTGCTCTTTTTTGAAGAATCTATCACCATATATCAGGATATCAAGAATTACAGCGGGTTAGTACAGGCTCTCTCGAACAAAGCTGCCGTGCTGATAGATGGCGACAGGCTCAAAGAAGCTGCCGGTGTGTTAAAGTCGGCTGAAGATATTGCACAAAAAAATTCTATTCCGGACAATCACATATTAAACAACTGGGGCATCCTCTTTATCAGGCAAAAGGAATACAGCCGCGCGGAGGAGATATTAAACTCAGCCCTTGCTAATACTGATCCTGCTGACCATTCAGAATATGCAACAGTAAATTTTGCTCTCGGCACCCTGATGCGTGAAACCGGGCGCTATGAAAAAGCTGTTTATTTCTTTAAGGCAGCTCTGGATACTGACCGCTTATCAGGATTCCACAAAGGCATTGCAGACGATCTTAGCGCTATTGGAGATATCAATTTCAGCCAAAGCAAATACGAACCGGCAGTAAATTATTTTAAGCGGAGTATAAAAATTTATGCTCTTATCGAAAACAGAAAAAAAGTATCTGAAGTCATGGACCGGCTTGTAAAGGCCGCGGAAAAGGCAGATCTAAATATCAGCATTACAAAACATTTTGTAAAAACCTGGCTTGAGGGAAAAGCTTTTGAAAACCCCTGCAAATAATAGCGATATACATCACCTTTCCTTTGAAGACAAAGAGATTACTCTTATAGGCACGGCTCACGTATCAAGAGAAAGCGCAAGGCTTGTAGCCTCTGTTATCGAAGAGGAAAAACCGGATACAGTCTGCATCGAACTTTGCCAATCCAGATACCAGTCTATCCGACAAAAGGACAGATGGCAAAATATGGATATTGTCAAAGTCATCAAGGAAAAAAAAGCTTTTCTCCTTCTTTCCAACCTGCTTCTGGCATCATTTCAAAAAAGGATAGCGAGAAAACTTGATATTAAACCCGGGGCGGAAATTATATCAGCCATTGAAACAGCGGAAAAGGTTGGAGCACAGATACATCTTGCAGATAGAGATATTCGAATAACATTGTCAAGGACCTGGCGCGTTATGTCTCTATGGGACAAGCTGAAAATACTGTTTCAACTTATTTTATCTGTGGGAGAAATTGAGGAGATTTCCGAAAAAGATATCGAAAAAATGAAACAGGAGGACATGCTGGAAACTCTTCTCACAGATGTTAAAAAATCGCTTCCTGTTTTAAAGGATATCCTGATTGATGAAAGGGACAGATATCTTGCTCATAAGATCAAAACAGCGCCGGGTAAAAGAATAGTGGCTGTTGTCGGCGCTGGTCATGTGCCGGGCATAAAAAAATACTGGGAAGCGGATACAGATATTAAAGCTCTTGAAAAGATTCCCCCCAAGGGTGTGTTCATGCGCATTTTTAAATGGATTTTGCCTTTATCTATAATAGTTCTCTTTATTTTAGGCTTTTTCTACGGCGGCGCTGATACAGGAGCTCATATGATTACATGGTGGATCGTGGCAAACGGGCTGCTTGCAGGACTTGGAGCGCTAATCGCTTTTGCCCACCCACTGACGATTTTAACTTCGATTCTGGCAGCTCCTTTAACATCCTTAAATCCAATGATAGCTGCAGGATGGGTTTCAGGGCTGGTTGAAACTTTTTCAAGAAAGCCAAAGGTCAAAGATTTTGAAAACCTTTCTGAGGACATTCTTTCCATAAGGGGTTTCCGGCAAAACAAGGTAACCAAAATCCTCCTGGTGGTGGTATTTACAAACCTGGGAAGCGCTATAGGCACCTTTGTTGCTATTCCGCTGATGTTAAAAGTATTTTAACTGCTCAGATTCACGGTTCCACGGTTCAAGGTTAGAGAGCGACCCGCCCGCCTCGCCTGAAGGCGAAGCCGATGGCGGGCAGGTCGACCTTAAGCCTAAAACTGCAAAACTAAAGGGCGTCCCCAAGTTTTAATGAAAGATCAAATTAGAGAGCTCGCAATACGCATTCTCAGAGAAATTGCACCTGAGGCAGATCTTGGGAATTTTAGACCTGACGTCAGTTTTCGGGATCAGTTTGATTTCGACTCCGTGGATTGTTTGAACTTCGTCATCAGGCTCGAAAAGGAGCTAAAATTTGACATCCCCGAGATAGATTACCCCAAGCTCGCTACTCTCAACGGCTGCGTCGAGTATCTAAAATCTAAGAACAGCCCATTTCACATCTCCGTTTGAAACTCGTCATGCGTTATAGTTTCAAGGAGACCATCATGACTCCCGGATCGCCCGGTGAATACCTAACGGTGAAGCCAAGTACCTGACAGAGCTTCAGCATGTTTTTATTGTTGCTCAGTACCTCACCGAAAATTTCCCCAATACCACGATTTTGTGCATACTCAATAATGCGCCGCATAAGCATAGGCCCAAATCCCATCCCAGTCATATCGTGTCGCAAGAGGATTGAAAATTCAGCGCGTTCGTTGTCGGAGTCTGCGCTAATACGAATGGCGCCACAAAGTTCCGGTTCTCCCGATCTATCTTGACCCACGAGGACCAACGCCATTTCGCGGTCGTAGTCTATTTGTGTGAGACGAGCTGCCAGATCATGAGTTAGTATTTTCATGGGATGGAGAAAGCGCAAGCGTATCTCTTCCGGAGAGAGCTTGGCGAAAAGCGCGTGAAACCCGGGCTCGTCCTCCGGCCGTACTGGGCGAAGCTCAAAAGTGCGGCCATCAGGCAGTGAGACGGATTCCTCCAGCTCTTTTGGATAGGGCCGAATGGCGAGACGCTGGGCCAGGGCTACCATTGCCCTTGCTACCTTGATGCGAACATCAAGCGCCAAGACACTTTGTTCGTCTGCAAGCAACGGATTGATGTCGATTTCTGCAATTTCTGCGATATCAGTGACAAGCTGTGAAACCTTCACAAGGGTAAGCGCAATGCCATCTAAATCCGCGCCGGGCATACCACGGTAGCCCTTAAGAAGACCATAGATCCGTGTGCGTGATATCACTTCTCGGGCCAGGTGCATATTAAGCGGCGGCAACGCCAGCGCCGTATCCCGAATTACCTCCACGGCAGTACCGCCATGGCCGAACAGAAGCACTGGGCCGAATTGCGCATCATCGATCACCCCTATGATCAATTCATGCGCATGCAAGCTGCGGATCATTGGTTGGACCACAAAGCCCAGAATCCGTGCATCGGGACGTGCATTGCGCACGCGCTCTATCATAGCCTCTGCAGTTTTACTTACTATCTCCGGCGTCTCAAGATCCAGGGCCACACCACCAACATCCGTTTTGTGAGTTATGTCGGGTGAAATTATTTTCAAAACCACAGCCTTGCCCAACTTATCAGCAAGTTTCGCGGATTCCTCAGGTGATGCCGCAATATGAGTTGGGACGACGGGGATACGGTATGCAGCGAGGACGGTCTCTGCCTCCGCCGTTGTAAGCCACGCGCGGCCTTCAGCCAACGCCTGATCGATCACTTGCTGTGCCTTTTCTGCGTCAGGGGTGAATGCCTCCGGGGTGGTAGGCGGCGTTTGCATCAACATGTCCTGGTTGCGCCGGTAGCGCACCATCTGCATGAAGCCGCGCACAGCTTCACTCGGTGTTTCATAAGTTGGGATGTGGTTCTGGGAAAACAACCTGCGTGCCGCCTCGACAGCCTTGTCACCTATCCAACTTGTCAGCAACACGGGCTGTCTATACCTCGATGTGCTTTTCTTCATCGTGTCGATAACTGCCTGTGCCGCCTCAGTGCTGGAAGCAACCGCTGTAGGACAGTTTATGACAAGAACCGCATCAACCTCCCTGGCATAGAAAAGGGCTTCGAGAGCGTCGGCATAACGACTACCGGATGCATCTCCGATTATGTCAATCGGGTTGCCATGAGACCAGGTTGGCGGAAGTCCTTCATTCAGGCGCGCCAGGGTTTCAGGGGACAGTTCGGCAAGACGCCCACCCTTGTCGATTAATGTATCCGTGGCGATCACACCGACCCCGCCGCCATTGGTCAAAATAGCTAATCGGTCCCCGGACACCGCTCCAGCCATGGCAAGAGTCTCGACCGCATCGAACAGTGCCTGCATGTCACTGACTCGCAGCATCCCAGCGCGGCGAAAGGCTGCATCGTAAACCGCGTCAGCTCCGGATAGTGCTCCGGTATGGGATATGGCAGCCTTTGCTCCTTCCGTGTGACGGCCGGCCTTTACTACAATGACCGGTTTGATTCGGGCCGCAGCCCGTGCAGCGGACATGAACTTTCTGGCATTGGTGACCGCCTCTATATAAAGAAGGATGGCCCGGGTATGATAGTCATTCGTTAGATAGTCAAGCATATCTCCAAAATCGACGTCGGCCATATTACCGAGGGAAACTAAATGAGTAAATCCTATATTGCGGGAAGTCGCCCAATCCAGGACAGATGTGAGCACCGCACCCGACTGAGCCACGAACGCAAGATTGCCTGTCAAAGGCTGAACATGGCCAAAGCTCGCATTGAGGCACGCACCCGGAACCATGATGCCAAGGCAGTTAGGTCCCATAATTCGCAAAAGATGAGGTCGAGCCACATTCAGCATAGCTTTTTGCAGCCTTTGGCCTTCCTCGCTTCCGCCTTCGCCCACTCCGGCAGTGATGACCACAGCGGCTTTGGTCCCGAAAGCACCCAGCTCGGCGATCAGCCCGGGAACCGAATCAGGCGGCGTGGCAATCACAGCAAGGTCTGGTGGTTTGGGGAGGCTGACAACGTCAGGATAGCACAGGATTCCCTCAATAGTTTTATATTTTGGATTGACCGGAAAGATTTCACCTTCGAATCCAGCACCTAAGAGATTCCTGGCAACCACGGCACCAATCGAGGATGGTTTTTGACTGGCTCCAATCAAGGCAACCGAAGAAGGTTTGAACATAAATTTAAGGTTACGGACAGTCATAATAACCCTCCCAATATATTGAAGAAAATAGGTAACCGTTCACGGTTCAGAAGTTCAGAGGTTCACGGTTCAGAGGTTAACTTTATTATAGGATCCCTGGTTCCCATGCTCCTGCGTGGGAACCCTTGCGGTATGCATTCCCACGCGGGAGCATGGGAACGAGAACCACCTAACACATTTCACAACATATTGAGTTTGTTTGCTTTTTGATCAACCGTTAACTGTGAACTGTTAACCGTGAACTGTTTCAATACGTCTAATAAGCTTTGCTTCATATTGCTGAGGCGCTTCAAACATTACTGACGTGTTTCGCATTGAATTCAGCTTCATAATCAAAAAATTCAGTTTTTTTAATAAGCAATATTTTTCACAAGATTCTTTCATACCTGACAGAAGCTCTTCAGTTTTATTTATTTCCTTTTTTAATTCAAGTTCAGGGGGAAGGCAGTCTGCATTTTTCAATATTTTATAGGCAAGGCTTAGTTCTCCTGAAACACGTCCCTCATCTTCAAATACAAGAGGTTTGCCGGAGCCCTGCAGATTATCAAATTCCCCGTTTTTTTGAGCCTGTTTTATACGTTCTTCTACGATTTTTTCAAAGCCTGTAATCATAATAATATTATACCTTATAATTCTGCCAACTCTTTTGGAGATAATTTAAATCTAATATACTTGATATTATGATATTATCAAGCTCAAAAAATAAAAAGGCTCCTCTATTAAACTTTAGGAGGAGCCTTTATTAAGATGGTGGCGATGCAGGGAGTTGAACCCCGGACACTACGGATATGAGCCGTATGCTCTAACCAACTGAGCTACATCGCCATAAGGATATTTTGGAAAAAATTTTGTATCAGCTCACGTTCATATA
>CBDAFK010000006.1:0-4107 GCA_965195235.1 uncultured Desulfobacterales bacterium
ATTTCCCTCGCGGCGCTTTCTATATGAAATTCTTCCAGCTTGCCGTCTTTTACTTTCGCAATTCTGCATTCTTCAGGATCTATCGCATTGATAAGAATATTACAGTTCATAATAATATTTGTTTTTTCTCCCTTAAAAATAAAATATATTTTTTTCTTCTCTTAATTATTTGCTTTTATTAGATATAAAATAGCCATATACAAGTCAAACAATTTCTCTGTTCATCCCCTATCTCTTTTCTGCCCATATCCATTGGTATGCCTGCGCTTTTCGTCCCAAGCGGGACTGCATCAAGATCTCGGCACATCTCTTCGCAAAAAATCGCTCAACTTAGGTAGAACTCAAGTTTTACACTCTTTTTATTTGTCTAAAGCCTTACTTTTTTACCTTTTGCATATCCGATATAGTTCAAGGCCTCTTCTATTTCATTGAGTGAAGCAGGATCATCTATTGTGGCCGGCATTTTATATTCCCTGTTATCTGCGATATTTCGCATAGTGCCTCTCAATATCTTTCCTGAACGGGTTTTAGGCAGCCGTTTTACAACTGTGGCAGTCTTAAAGGATGTTACAGGCCCGATTCTATCACGAACCATCTGGATAACCTCTTTTATTATTTCATCATGGTTGCGCGTAACACCGGCATTTAATACCAGGAATCCAATGGGAACCTGCCCTTTAAGCTGATCATCAACGCCAAGAACAGCGCATTCAGCCACTTCAGGATGATCAGCCAACACCTCTTCAATGGCGCCTGTGGAAAGACGATGGCCCGCAGTGTTTATAATATCATCGGTACGGCTCATGACGTAGATATAACCTTCTTCATCAATAAACCCAGCGTCAGCAGTTTTGTAATATCCGGGAAATTCCTCGAGGTAAGCGCTGACATAACGTTTGTCGTTGTTCCACAGGGTTAGAAACGATCCAGGGGGCAGCGGAAGCTTTACGACAAGAGCGCCGATTTTACCTGGTTTGACGGGGTTGTTGTCTGGATCTACTACCCTGACATCCCAGCCCGGAACCGCTTTGGTGGGCGAGCCTGGTTTGACCGGAAAATGATGAAGGCCCATGCAGTTAGCGGCAATGCCCCAGCCGGTCTCTGTCTGCCACCAGTGATCTATTACAGGTATGCCAAGATGATTTTCAGCCCAGTGCAGCGTGTCCGGATCAAGCCTTTCACCTGCAAGGAATAATGTTTTGAAGTTTGACAGATCATACTTTTTCATAAGCCCGGCACCAGGGTCTTCCCTCTTAATGGCACGAAAGGCGGTGGGAGCGGTGAAGAGCGCTTTGACCTTATGTTCTGATATTACACGCCAGAATGCGCCTGCATCAGGTGTGCCTACAGGCTTGCCTTCATAAATTATCGTAGTACAGCCTTTAAGCAGCGGGGCATAAACAATATATGAATGACCGACTACCCAGCCTACATCAGATGCCGCCCAAAAGACATCTCCCTGATCCATATTATAGATTGCCTTCATACTCCATTTCAGGGCGACCATGTGCCCGCCGTTGTCACGCACAACACCCTTTGGTTCTCCAGTCGTTCCTGATGTGTAAAGGATATACAGGGGATCTGTGGATTCGACAGGAACGCAGTCATGTGGCTTTGCATTTGACATGGCTTCGTTCCAGTCAATATCTCTGCCGTCTATCATGGAAGCTGTTTCCATAGGCCGCTGGAGAATAATACAGGATTTTGGTTTTGCCTCTGCCATTTCTATGGCTCTGTCAAGGAGCGGCTTGTATGAAACAATCCGCTTAACCTCAATGCCACAAGAAGCTGAAACAATTACCTTTGGCCTGGCGTCGTTAATGCGTGTTGCCAGCTCATTTGCGGCAAAACCGCCAAAAACAACTGAATGGACAGCTCCAAGACGCGCGCAAGCAAGCATGGCAATGGCTGCTTCAGGAATCATCGGCATATATATGATTACCCTGTCCCCTTTTTGTACACCCTGGAAGGCAAGGACTCCTGCAAATTTTGCGACCTCGTCTCTTAGCTGCAGGTAAGTAAACTTTTTAATTGTGTCTGTAACCGGGCTGTCGTATATCATGGCGAGCTGATCGCCTATGCCGTTTTCAACATGGAAGTCAAGAGCGTTGTAGCAGGTGTTGACCTGTCCCCCGGAAAACCAGCGGTAAAAAGGCTTTTTTGAGTCGTCAAAAACCTTTTCCCATTTTTTATACCAGTGGCAGTCCTGTGCATGTTCTTCCCAGAAATTTTCAGGATCAGTAATCGATTTTTCATAAGCATCTATGTATTGATTGGTCATACTGAGTTTTCTCCTTTCATCTCATCTTAAAAATAGAACTCCCTATTGTTGATCAGCCTTCGCAAACTGCATCAAAACTTTAAATTTGCCATGAAATACTCTCTATTGTCAAGCCAAAAAATAGGGTTGTACAGGTGCAGGCATCGACTTTGAAACTTAATCTCTTCTCCCCAAACCTCATCGGCAAAACTATTGCCAGTATGCTTAGAACAAAAGCTGCAGAAAAAGATCCTCAACCTGCTTGAAGTAGATTAGAATCCGATAAGATACGGCAAAAATACCTCCCCAGAAAATCAGACCGATCCCGGCAAACAGAAAAAACCCGGAATTTACCTTTTTTAAGAGACCGACCTTTTTGAAAGACCAGAAACGGGGTTTTAAGAGAGTAATTACCTGGGGCGATGAAAAAGGCTTCATGTTTCAGCTTTCTTTCTCTGTTAACTGAAAAAAAACTTCTTCCAGGTCAGCTTCTCCCACATGCGCTGCGAGTTTCAAATCAGCGATGGTTCCTGTAGCGATCAACGTGCCATTATTGATAATGCCGATGCGGCTGCACACGTCTTCGGCCAATTGCAGTGTGTGGGTGGACATGAAAATAGTAGTTCCTTTTTCAGCAAGGCCGCAAAAAAGATTTCTGACCATTTTAGCGCCCCTTGGATCAAGGCCCACCATTGGTTCATCCACGATGATCAAGGGTGGATCGTGCAAAAGAACCGCTGACATAATGAGACGCTGTTTCATGCCGTGAGAATAGGATTCGATCAATTCGTGAGCATGGTCGAAAATGGAAAACATATTCAACAAGGTTTCTGTCTTTTCCAAAAAGGATTCCTGCTCAATATTGTAAAGATCTGCTGTGAACCTTAAAAACTCCATACCCGTGAGCTTTTCGTACAAAAACGGCCTGTCCGGTATCAGTCCTATTTTCTTTTTGGCCTTTTCCGGCCAGGTTGCCATATCTATTCCATCTATGATTATAGAACCTTCTGTGGGTTCCAGCAGACCAGCCATCATCTGGATGGTAGTCGTTTTCCCGGCGCCGTTTGGGCCGATAAATCCGAATATCTCTCCTGAAGATATAGAAAGATTCAACCGATTCACAGCTTTTAACTTTCCATATTGTTTTGACAGGTTTTTTAATTGGATCATCCGGACTGCTCCAAAATTTCGTAACAGTTTAGGTTTTTCAAAGAGACTTTGACAGGATTAATCCCGCTTACAGCGGGAGATTAAAACATCAAAACTCATCCTGTAAATCCTCATCAAAATCCTTTACTTTGCGTTTGATTTGGGTGCATATACTCTTCTTTCCCAAACGGAGCATATTATTTAGACAGGATAACAGGACAAACAAGATTATTTATTTCCTGTTAATCAATCCCGCGGAACGCGGGACCCAAATCCTGTAAAAACATATAATTACATACCGATTCGATCAGGCTTTAGAAAAGAACTGTATCAAAATTATTTTTTGGATTTAAATAATAGTTCAGTACCAAGGTTTGTCATCTTTGCTATTATACATTCAATACTCATTTGGCCGTTTATAGATTTGGAACGGGTTTGAAATGAAAAGCCATTTCCATGATATGAATTTATGATATACAGGATCTGCATTAACTCTTTTTTTTATAAAATCAAGTCAATCCTGTAATCCTGTCTGAAATATTTATTATTTTAAATTGGAATAACCGAAACCTTGCTTCCCTTGTCTAATCCTTCGGTATTTATTCCTATCTTGATAATGCCGTCTGCTTTTACCATTGTATTTATCAGCCCTGCCTTGCCTAAAACAGGTTCGGCCCACAACAGGCCGTCCTTTTCGA
>CBDAFK010000007.1:0-11481 GCA_965195235.1 uncultured Desulfobacterales bacterium
ACCTCTTTACGGGTTGGCGGGCCTGCCTGGGCTTTTGTAACCCCTGAAAGTTTTGAAAAACTTTCGGAGCTTATCAGGTGGTCTAAGAAAAAGAGAAATTATTGCATGGTGATCGGTGGCGGCACAAATCTTCTTGTAAAGGACGGCGGCATAAAAGGGATTGTGGTTATTCTTAAAAAGTGTCTCGACGGTATTGCCCGAACAGGCAACGGAAAGGACTTTGTAATTGTTACAGCCATGGCCGGCACAAGGCTTCAGACCCTTTGTTCTTTTGCCGTAGATAATGGTCTTGAAGGAATGAATTTTGCTCTTGGCATTCCCGGAACCGTGGGAGGCGCCATTATAATGAATGCCGGCTCTGCTTATGGATCAATGGCCGGTGTTATTGATTCCATAAAGATTTTACTGCCTACAGGGAAAACCAGAGTTATTTTAAGGCAAAATTTGCAGTTTGATTACAGAAAACTCTCATGGGACAGGAAGATAACAGATATTGATAACCAACAACCGATTATATTAAGCGGCTGTTTTTCTCTGCGCATTTCGGACCCGCAAAGGCTGAAAAACCAGGCTGTAGAAATCTTGAAGACACGCAAAAAAAGACAGCCTTCGGGCTTTCCAAGCGCGGGATGTTTTTTTAAAAACCCTGAATCCGGCAAAACAGCAGGGGAACTTATTGATCTGGCAGGGCTTAAAGGGAAATCGATCGGGGGTGCAAAGATATCATCAAAACACGCAAACTTTATCCTGAACAAAGGTAATGCATCAGCAGCAGATATGTTAGCGCTGATGGAATTCGTTCAGGAGAAGGTGTTGAAAATTTTTAGCATCAAGCTTAAACCGGAAATTACAATAGTTGGGGAATAAAGGCATTAATTATTCACAATTCACAATTGATTATTAATTGTTAAATATGAATAGAGGCGATGATATTTACGAAGGAAAAATAATCAATAATCAATTGTTAATTGTGAATTGTTAATTGTGAATTGTGAAGTTAACGCGTCGGGGAATAAGCATATGCGAGAAAACTATTATAAAGACAGCTTGGCAAAAAGACGCTCTAAAGTTATCCGGCGCATTACCGCGTGTTTCAAAATAATGGCCGCAGTTTTCTTAGTGACGGCGATGAGCATTATTTTCATTTTTGGTTACGACCTCTTGACCCAGTGTGATTATTTCAAAGCAAACAGTATAAGCGTTGATGGAACGAACAGACTTTCCAAAAATCAGATAATTAAGCATATTGGTATTGATGCCGGAATAAATATCTTTTCTATAAATCTTTCCGCAACAAGAAAAAGATTGCTGGCACATCCATGGATTGCCGATGCCGAAGTAAGAAGGGAACTGCCGGATGAAATAAATATAAGCATAAAGGAGCATAAGCCTCTTGCCATCATAGACCTTGGTCGCAAATTTCTGATAAACAATCATGGAGAAATATTTAAAGAGTTAGCGGCCTCAGATCCCGGTAATTTGCCGGTTATTGTCGGTCTTGAGTTTTCTGATCTGGATGTTTCCGGAAAATTCCGCAGCATACCTTTTAATGCAGTAATGGATGTATTGCAATTAGGGCAAAAGGAGGGATCGATTATTCCAAACAGATTATTAAAAGTAATCAGGGTTGATAGAGAAATAGGCATTACACTTTATGCGTTTAACGGCATCAAAGCTATCAAGCTTGGATATAATAACTATCCGGACAAGTACGAAAGGCTTAAGAATGTTCTTTTTTATATGGAGAAAGGGGATATGTTTTTAGATTTTGATACTATCGACCTGAACAATTTAGATCGCATTGTGGTAAATCCGGTTAGAATTGAATCACCGACCACGGATTATAAGGAGGCTTAAGATGCAGGGACAGGAAAAGATAATTGTCGGCCTTGATATTGGAACTACCAAGATTTGTGCCGTGGTTGGTGAAATGTCAGGAGATGAAATAAACATCATCGGGATCGGCGCTCATCCCTCAATCGGACTTCGAAAAGGGGTAGTGGTCAACATTGAATCAACAGTAGAATCAATAAAAAAGGCTGTTGAAGAGGCTGAACTTATGGCTGGATGTGAAATTTCATCTGTTTATGCCGGAATTGCCGGAGGACATATAACAGGCTTTAACAGCCGCGGGATTGTAGCAATAAAGGGTTCGGAAATCACACAACATGACGTGGAACGCGTGATTGATGCAGCGCGGGCTGTGGCTATTCCTATGGATCGCGAAGTAATACATGTGCTTCCACAGGAGTTCATTGTTGATGACGAAGACGGCATCCAGAATCCCGTTGGAATGGCAGGCGTACGATTAGAGGCCAAGATTCATATTGTTACAGGGGCTGTAACATCTGCCCATAACATCGTAAAATGTGCAAATCGGTCAGGTCTTGATGTATGTGATATTGCGCTGGAGTCTCTTGCTTCAAGTGAAGCGGTCTTGACCGATGGAGAAAAGGAATTAGGCGTAGCACTTATAGACCTTGGCGGCGGTACCTCGGATCTGGCTATTTTTTCCAGTGGTAACATCAAGCATACATTCGTACTTGGCATCGGAGGTAACAATCTTACGAATGATCTGGCAATCGGGCTGCGAACACCACATGCTGAAGCAGAAAAGATAAAGAAAAAATACGGAACCTGTGTTGCCCGTGATATACATGGTGAAGAAACAATCGAAGTGCCCGGCATGGGTGGACGCAATCCCAGAAAACTTCCGATACAGATACTCGGAGAGATTTTAGAGCCACGTATGGATGAGACCTTTACGCTGATAAAAAGAGAAATATATAGGGCCGGCATGGAGAATATTATTTCATCAGGAGTGGTTGTAACCGGAGGCTCAGCCCTTCTGAATGGAGTCACAGATGTTGCGGAATCTATATTACAACTTCCAACACGCCTTGGCAAACCCAGAGGGATCAGCGGGCTTGTCGATGTGGTAAATAATCCCATGTATGCTACAGGTGTCGGACTCGTTATATATGGCGCCAGGAATCAGAGCATAAAAAAATTCAGAATCCGTGACGCAAATATATTTAATAGTATTATGACGAGGATGAAAAGATGGTTTAAGGATGTAATTTAATCCTAATTGAGCCAAAACTTAATTAGGGAGGGGTCAGAGGCATAAGCGCTAAGTTGTTTTTTTCTCGTTCCCACGCTCCTGCGTGGGAACGTATACCATAGGGGTTCCCACGCAGGAGCATGGGAACCAGGGAAATTTGAAACTTCAAACATATTTTGGTCATTGAATATTGAAGTTTGCCTGCCTGTGCGTATCCGCACGCAGACAGGGGATTTATTTGTAATTTGATGCTTGGAATTTGGGATTTTATAAGTTCAGATAATCGGGAGAAGAACCATAAGTAATAACTTATAAGGAGGGGAATTATGTTTACATTTGTGGAAAATGATAAATCTGCAAAGATCAAGGTTATTGGCGTAGGAGGAGCTGGAGGAAATGCAATCAACAACATGATTGATTCCAGGCTCCAGGGGGTAAAATTTATAGCGGTCAATACAGATTCCCAGGCTCTTGATATTTCAGAGGCGCCAATCAAGATCCAGATAGGAGAAAAAATTACAGAGGGACTTGGCGCCGGCGCTAACCCCGAGGTTGGCAGAGAGGCTGCTCTGGAAAATGCAGATGCAATAAAAGAGGTTCTTGAGGGTAGCCATATGGTATTTATTACCGCAGGATTTGGAGGTGGCACCGGCACCGGCGCTGCGCCCGTTATTGCCGAGATTTGTAAGGATATCGGGGCGCTGACGGTTGCGGTTGTGTCAAAGCCTTTTTCGTTTGAAGGAAAAAAACGGGCCAGGCAGGCAGAAGAAGGGATTGATGCATTAAAGGAGGTCGCCGACACCGTGATTACAATACCCAATGACAGGCTAAGAGGCCTGGCATCCAAAAGTGCGAAGATGATTGAAATGTTTAAGAAGGCGGACGAAGTATTAGTCCATTCGGTCAAGGGGATTACCGATCTTATCATGATGCCCGGCCTGGTAAATCTTGACTTTGCCGATATAAGAACAACTATGTCAAGAGCGGGTCTGGCCATCATGGGCATTGGCGTTGCGAGTGGTGAAAACCGCGCAACCGAGGCTGCTGAACGCGCAATATCCCATCCGCTGCTCGAAGATATTTCTATTGCCGGCGCTAATGGTGTATTAATGAATATAACATGCTCGAGTGATTTGACAATGGAAGAGATGTCGGAAGCTTCGGAACGGATATATAATGAAGTTGGTGAAGATGCGGATATTATATGGGGGGCGATTATTGATGACAGTCTTGATGATGAGTTACGCATAACCGTAATTGCTACAGGAATAGGCAATGGTTCTGGATCGTCAACGCAAAGAAATGGTTTGGTCCATAATCTGAGAGGCAAGATCAGGGATATAACCCCTGCCGACTTGCAAAATGCCGTAGACTATGACGAGCCGACATTTATAAGACAGAAAGAGGCGGTTGGTGAATCTGCCGGCGCCATATACAGAGGGTATAAGGGAATAGTAATTGACAATGATATTGATGTTCCTACCTTTTTAAGGAAAAAGGCGAATTAGCAAAGCAAAGAAAGTACAGTATTGAGAAGATGGTATGGAAAACCGACAAATCACATCGTAAATTTGCTGAATCAGAGATTGGCACAATACGAAAAGATTGGAAAGGACGGATCAGGGTAGCCCTTGTATATCCCAACAGATATTATGTTGGAATGTCTAACCTCGGTTTCCAGACAGTATATCATTTGCTCAACCAGATAGATCATGTGTTATGCGAAAGGTCTTTCCTGCCAGAGAAAAGCGAGTATGCAATAAATCGTATAACTACGATAGAGTCGGGAAGACCCATTTCAGATTTTGATATAATAGCCTTTTCCGTTTCGTTTGAAAATGACTACCTGAATCTTCTGACAATTCTCGAAAGAGCGGGGATTCCCCCGCAATCCAGCGACAGAAAAGATATTCATCCTCTAATTATAGCGGGAGGGGTTGCATGCTTTTTAAACCCTGAACCTATTGCTCTTTTTATAGATTGTTTTTTGATTGGCGAAGCAGAGACAATGCTTCCTCGATTTTTTGAAGTTTTTCTGCCGGCGCTGCTGAAGACAGACAAAAAGTCACATCTGAAAGATCTTGCCAGAAAGATTCCCGGCGTATATGTTCCTTCTTTGTACAAAACTACATATAATAGGGATGGAACTGTCTGCTCTTTTGAACCAATATGTGATGTGCCAGAAAAAATTAAGCGTATTTTTGTTGAAGATATTTCCCATATCCCTACCTGCACCGCTATCTTAACTCCATATACAGCATTTCAGCGAACATTTTTAATCGAAGTGAGCAGGGGCTGTCCGCATGGATGCCGCTTTTGCGGCGCTGGATATGTTTACAGGCCTCCACGATTCAGATCCCTTTCTCTTCTAAAAAAATGTTTGGAACATGGAGCTGCGCTTACAGACAGGATCGGCCTTGTCGGAGCAGCGGTTTCGGATCATCCCGGAATTGCAGATTTGTGCAGACCGGCTAAACAAATGAATATCAGAATATCTTTCAGCTCTCTTAGGGCTGAGGCGCTGAGCCCTGAACTGATATCTGCGCTAAGCCAAAGTAAGGTCAAAACCGCAACTATTGCGCCTGATGCAGGTTCCGAGCGGATGCGTAGAATAATCAATAAAAATATTACTGAAGAAGATATACTTGAGGCTGCTGAAGCCCTTGTTTTAGGCGGCATACCGAACTTAAAGCTGTATTTCATGATAGGACTTCCGACTGAAACCGCGGATGATGTTGAAGAAATAATAAAACTATGCATAAAGATAAAACAACGGTTTTTAGACTCGAGCAGGATAAAGAAACATATAGGACAAATGACCGTAAGCCTTAATCCTTTTATACCAAAACCGTTTACCCCTTTTCAGTGGGTTGCGATGGATGATGAGCGCACATTAAAAAAGAAGATAAAGAGAGTAAGGGATGGCTTAAAAAAGATTGCCAATATAAGAGTTCATGCATATACCCCTCGCCAGGCTTACATTCAGGCTCTGTTTTCACGAGGTGATCGAAAGACAGCAAAAATTTTATCTCTGGCTGATTATAACCAGGGCAACTGGGCTAAAACCTTAAAATCAACCGATCTAAACTCTGATTTTTATGCGCTGAGGGAGCGCGCCTTAGATGAATTGCTCCCCTGGGATTTTATTGATCATGGAATCAGGAAAACATATCTAAAGATGGAGTACAAAAAGGCGCTGCAGGGTAAAATGTCTGAACCATGCAATGTTGAATCGTGCACTATATGCGGAGTCTGCAAGAAAAAGTAACAGCTCATTTTTACCACGGAGCACACAGAGACCACAGAAAAAAGTATTAATTTCCGGCTCTCAACGCTTTTATTAAGTTATTCATATCTTGTGGAATTGGTGACTCAAAAGATATTATTTTTTTATTGACAGGATGTGCGAATTCAAGACGCCATGCATGAAGCATCTGTCTCGGGACGGATTTAATATTTTTTATTGCCTTACGCCGGCCATATACCGAATCCCCAACAACAGGATGGTTGATTGCAGCGCAATGCACGCGAATCTGGTGTGTGCGGCCGGTTTTCAAATTCACCTTAATTAATGTTATATTATGAAAACGTTCCCTGACCTTCCACAATGTCTCGGCTGATCGGCCTTTTCGATTTATAGTGGACATTTTTTTTCTGTTAACAGGGTGTCTGCTGATTGGGAGTGAGATTGCGCCTGAATCAGAGTCAAATTCCCCGTGAACCAGAGCCAGATACTCCTTTTTAATCATTCTGGATTTGAATTGAGCGGTAAGGTTATTATGAGAAATCTCATTTTTTGCAACAAGCAAAGTTCCTGATGTGTCTTTATCAAGCCTGTGAACTATTCCATGCCTTAGTTTCCCCCCAATTTCTTTAAGCCCCGGGCAATGATAAAGCAGCCTGTTTAGTAAAGTTCCTGTATAGTGACCTGGCGCAGGATGAACAACGATACCGGCCTGCTTGTTAACAACTATTATATCTTTATCTTCGAATAATATATCGATTTTAAAAGGCTCGGGCTCACATTGGATAGATTTCGCAACAGGAAGGGCGCCGCGAATTTCATCCCCTGTTTTTACCAGGTATCCAGGTTTCTTAACAACTTCTTGGACCAATATCTTGCCTTTGCGAATCAGACTTGCGGAAAGGGATCGCGAACAATTTGAAGTGTGGGAGGCAACAATTAGATCAAGACGCTTTCCAGAGTCGGCTTTATCAACAAGAATGGTAAAAGTGCCTTTTTTGGGCATGATTATGGAGGGGGGAAAATATTTACTCTGATTTATCAAATAGAGATTCTATCTTTGACATGATAGTCTCTTCGTTAGTGTTGGCGGCGGTCGAAAGTTCACTTATCAGCAGGGTTGTTGCGGTATCAAAAAGCTTGCGTTCTCCAAAGGACAGATCTTTTGTTACTTTAATAAAATAAAGATCTCTAAAGACTTCCGCCAGGTCATAAATAGATCCGGTTTTAATTTTGTCCATATACTCTCTGTATCGCCGGTTCCAGGTCTGGTTGTTAATCAGCGACTCTCGATCCTGCTTGATAACCTCGTATACCTTTGGGATTTCTTCTTTACTAATGACGTCTCTTAATCTGACGGATTCTACATTCCGGGTGGGGATCATGATAACCATATTATTTTCAATCACCTTCATGATGTAAAAATCATATTTTTCATCGTTGACTATTCTGCTTTCGATTGCTTCAATCCGGCCAACTCCGTGTGCAGGGTAAACCGCAAGATCACCAACTTTAAATTTACGAATCTTTTTATGTTTTGTGTTATTTATTTTTTCTCGCATTTTTGAACTCTAATATTTTTTATTAACATTTATATAATATCAACAATTAATCTAATAATCAACAAAAA
The DNA here is from genome assembly GCA_965195235.1 of uncultured Desulfobacterales bacterium. Taxonomy (GTDB): domain Bacteria; phylum Desulfobacterota; class Desulfobacteria; order Desulfobacterales; family ETH-SRB1; genus Desulfaltia. The sequence goes on from CBDAFK010000007.1 coordinate 7,939, forward strand.
AAGATCGACGTTTTAAGCGCCGATCCTTTAACTCTGATGAACTCGTAAAAAGTCTAACGAACACTTTTTATGAAATATGTTAGGTGTTAGGTGTTAAGTTAAAGCAATTATCTGTTTTATCAAGTTCTTAACACTTAACACCTAACACTTAACACTTGATGAATTCGACTTTTTACGAATTCATCAACTTTGTATCAAACATGATTTTTTTGTTATTAAAACAGTTCATCGCATATGTTATACCTTTGCAAAGAATCGTTATTATGGCTTCCTGAGCTTTTATGATTATCTGATCCAGATTTTTTTTTTCATTATAACTGAATTTACTGAGGACGTAATCGGTGATATCAATATCCTTTCCCGAGGATCCAATGCCGCGCCCTATGCCGATACGAAGACGTGAAAAATCGTGCGTGCCTAAAAATTCAATTAATGATTCGATGCCGTTGTGCCCCCCTGACCCTCCTTTTTGTTTTATTCGCAATGTTCCAAAGGCAAGGTCAATATCGTCGTGAACAACCAGAATATCCTTGCAGGATATGTTAAAATATTGTTTTATTTTATGAACAGGGGACCCGCTTCTGTTCATAAAGTCCATTGGTTTGGCGAGGATAACATCGATGCCTTCAATTTTACCGCGGCCTATCAGCGCATTAAACTTTTTTTTGCCAAGCGGGATGGAGAAGGAATCCGCGAGCTTGTCAAGCACCATAAAACCGAAATTATGACGGGTTGCTGCATATGTTTTGCCCGGATTTCCCAGTCCAACTACAAGGGATACTTTCTTTTGGGGCATATTTAACCTTCAGGCTCAGATACCTCTTCTTCGGCAGCAGCCTCTTCAGCCTCGGCTTCTTCTTCGACTTTTTCAGATACAGCCTCTTCAGCCTTTGGACTGGCTATTGTTAGTACTGTAAAATCAACATCTGCCGGGATTTCGATGTTATCTTTCAGAGGAATGCTTTTAATATGCACAGAATCACCAATATCAAGGTTGGTAATATCGATTTCAAAGGATTTCGGAATTTCTAATGGCAGGCATAATACCTCTATCTCACGCCTTATGATCTGCAATATGCCTCCGAGTTCAACGCCCTTTGATTTCCCTTTTGTTACAACAGGTACTTTGATCTTTATCTTACGATTCATGTCAATTTCATAAAAATCCACATGAAGGATATTCCGTCCAACCGGATGCACTTGCAGTTCCTTGATAATGGCGGGTTTGGTGTAAGTTTCGTTGTTTTGAACTACAAGATTTAACAGAGCCTGACCGGTTTTGCTTTTTTTGAGAGCCCGTTCAAGCTCGTTAAGATAAACGGAAAGCAAGACAGTTTTTTTGCCACGGCCATAAAGCACCGCAGGTATCTGTTTTTTCCTCCGAAGAGCGTGGGCTTGACTATTTCCAACAGATGTTCTGATATTTGTTTTAAGTTCAATTAACTCCAAAAAAACCTCCTTAAAAATCAGTATTTATTACACAAAAAGAGATGTAACTGAATCACCTTTATAGCTTCGGATTATCGCTTCTCCAACTAATTGCGCAATAGAAAGCACCTTTATTTTGTTACATGCTTTAGCGTTGCTGTTTAACGGGATTGTATCGGTCACAACAAGGCTTTTTAAACCAGATTTCATGATTCGGTCTATAGCCTGACCGGATAGCACGGGATGTGAGCAGCAGGCATGGATTTCTTTTGCTCCGTTTTTCGCAATGGCATCTACTGCCTCGGTTAAGGTTCCCGATGTGTCAACCATATCGTCAAGAATAACTGCGATTTTTCCAGCGACATCTCCTATTACTGCCATAGCTTTGGCCTTATTGGGAGCATCTCTGCGTTTGTCAATGATGGCAAGATCGGCCTGCAGGCGTTTTGCAAAGGCTCTTGCCCTCTCAGCGCCTCCTGCGTCCGGAGAAACAATGACAAGATTGTTTTTAAAATTGGCTTTAATATAATCAAGAATAACCGGAGCAGCAAAAAGATTATCCACAGGAATGTTAAAAAAACCCTGAATCTGGACAGCGTGCAGATCCATAGTAATTACTCTGTTTGCACCGGCGACTGTCAGCAGATCTGCAACAAGTTTAGCGCCGATGGGAACGCGTGGCGCTACCTTTTTATCCTGTCGGGCATAGCCGTAATAAGGCATTACTGCTGTTATCCTGCTTGCCGAAGAACGCTTAAAGGCGTCTATCATCAGAAGCAGCTCAACAAGGTTATCGTTTACAGGGGAACATGTTGACTGAATTAGAAAGACATCCTTTGATCTTACATTTTCATTAACCTCGATCTGTATCTCTCCATCGCTGAATCTGCCTACCTTGGCTTTACCAAGAGGGACTTGAAGATAATCGCATATTTTCTTTGCAAGAGATGGGTTTGAATTTCCTGTAAATATTACAAAATGTTTCATTTTATTTGCCGTCTTAAAAAGTTATCGTAAATTTTGGCTGGGGCGAGAGGATTCGAACCTCCGAATGCAGGAACCAAAGTCCTGTGTCTTACCGCTTGACGACGCCCCAAAAAAAGTGCCTAAAGTGCCTAAAGTGAGCTAAAGTGCCTAAAGTTAAGGTGTCGCTTCGCTCCATTAATTCATATAAAATTAACAGTCCGCCAAAGCCCTTTGGCGGATTAGTCACTTCATACTTCATTAGCGTAGATTATTTTTTTGCCAGGGTTAAAATTAGCTGCGCCGAAGGCGCACTTCTTAACTTTAGGCACTTTAGGCACTTTAGCTCACTTTAGGCACTTTTCAAATTAAACCAGCATTTCAGCTTGAAACAGCCTCCAGTTATGTTTATTTAAAATGGCGTTACAGGCAATTTGGGCTTTGGCAAAATCAGGAAAAATGCCAAATACAGCCGGACCGCTTCCTGACATTAAAGCGCCTATTGCCCCATGGCTTAAAAGAGCCTTTTTTGCTTTGTTAACATCAGGGCATCTTGATGCAGTTACCTCTTCAAGGTCATTGCACAAATGTTTTTTGATATCAAACATCTTTTTTTTAAAAAACGTATAATTAAGCTTTTTATTGCATTTTGTCAATTCTAAATTAAGGTTTTTATATACCTCTTTTGTTGAAACAGCAAATTTTGGGCAAACCAGCAATATTTGAAATGGTTTCAACCCTTCGTAAGCTTCCAGCTTTTCGCCGATACCCGAGGCTATCGCGGGTTTCCTGAAAATAAAAAACGGGATATCAGCCCCGATTGAAAGCCCAATAGACATTAGCTTATTTTGGGGGAGGGGTTGGCCGTAGTAGCGGTTCAAACCTAAAAGAACAGCGGCTGCATTACTGCTTCCACCTCCAAGACCGGCTGCGACAGGTATCTGTTTTTCAAGCCCGATTTTCACACCTTCGTTCTTATGGATGGCCTTGAAAAAAAGATTTGCTGCTTTTACGGCAAGATTAGTTTCATCTTCAGGTACTTCCGGGTCGTTGCAGGATACAGTTGTATGTTTTGCGCCAAAAGAGAGTGAAACCGTGTCATAAAGATTTATACAGCACATAAGCGTAAACAGATCGTGATATCCATTTTGC
>CBDAFK010000008.1:0-3976 GCA_965195235.1 uncultured Desulfobacterales bacterium
GCTGTTCGTTGTGCCAGGAAATGGGCTTCTGTAAAATCGTGGGTAACCATAAGTACTGTAATGCCGGTTTCAATATGCAGCCTTTTAATTATTTCTCTGATATCTTCGCGAAAATTAGGATCCAATGCTGAAAGCGGTTCATCTAAAAGCAGCACGGAAGGGTCAACAGCAAGCGCCCGAGCCAGAGCTACCCTTTGTTTTTCGCCTCCGCTTAAGTTCACTACAGATCTTTGCAGCAGGGGATCAAGCGAAAGCCGCTTGATAATAAAGCTTAAATTTTTGCCCGGCTCTTTGCCGTTTACCTTATGGTACCGCAAGCCATATGTTATATTTTTATATACCGTCAAATGAGGGAAAAGCGCATGGTCCTGATAAACAATACCGATACCGCGTTTTTCCGGAGGCAGATTGGTTACCTCTTTGTTGTTTATATAGATGCGCCCTTTTTCAATAGAAATTAATCCGATGACAGATTCAAGCACAACGGTTTTCCCAGCGCCTGTGGGGCCGAGAAGGGTAAAAAACTCACCCTTTTCCACTGTCAGATCAATATTATGCAGAGAAAATCCTGACAGCTTAACATTTAGGTTTTCTATCTGGATCATGTTAAGGTTTTCTTTTTAGCTGAGAAAATCCTGAGTAGAAGAAAAAGGAACAGGCAAACTATAATAAGCCAGACAGCCACCGGCTGTGAATATTTAAGGCCATAAGCCGTAAATCGCTCATATATCATTACCGGCGCAATCATTGGGTGGTATGCGACAATTATAACCGCTCCGAACTCGCTGACAGCACGCGCAGTACACATGATTATGCCAACAACTATGCTTCTCCAGGCAAGGGGAAATGTCACCCGGAAAAAGGTGTTTGTTATAGATGCCCCAAGACTGCGGGAAACATGTTCAAGACGTACCGGGACAGCTTCAAACCCGGTCTTGACGCTGTTAATGTAAAAAGGAAGTCCTACAAAGGTCAGAACAACTATAATTCCTGTAACGCTTCCCATTATCCTTATCCCGATTGAATACATTATCTGGCCAAGCCAGTGATTTTTGCCGGCTATGCTTAAAATGGCGATGCCCACAACCGGATGGGGTATCATAATCGGCAGGTCGATAATACTTTCTATGAATTTCTTCCCGACAAAATCCTTTCTGGCCAAAAGATATGCAAATGGAGTCCCGAATATAAATGATATCAGAGCGGCCATTAACGAAGTATACAGGCTGAGCCGGATTGAAGCGATAACATCTTTATCTGTTATCGCTTCTTTCAGATCAATAAAAGAGGGCTGCACCACCATCTCAATTAGCGGGAAAAGAATAAATGCAATAATGATAATACTGCTTGAGACAGCAAGCCATATAAAAGGATCAATATGTTTTCTATCTGTCATATCTAAAAAGTGGGCATCCTTCATAATCGTATAAAAGTAGTTGACACTTTTTTAAACTTGTACGATTACACAAAAATAAGTGCCTAAAGTGAGCTAAAGTGCCTAAAGTTAATCCCGCCAGGGCGGGATTCGGTGCTGCCAATTCTATGTGAATTGAGGGTTCAGCTTGAAACTTGAAACTCGCAACCAGCAATAACCTCTGACCTCCGACCTCTGGTTCTTCATCTTTTCCCACCCCCGTTTCTTTTGTTTTTCATTCGATGTTGGACGTTCAATGTTCGATGTTCGATGTTCGTCTTTTAATCCGTTCGATGTTCATTTTTTTTTAAACTAATAACTTCCCCCGTCTTTTCAGTATGGTATCCCCCAAGGGCTTTAACAGACTTTTTAAATTCCTGTGAATTTATTGTTTCAAGCAGGATTTGAATATTTTTTGATTCAAAATATTCTTCAGGAATTACAAGATCATATTCTTCAGTAACAACAGGTATAAAATCAAGCTTAAGAGCCTTTGCGGCAGCGTAAATGCCGAGACCCACATCAACTGCTTTGCTCAGGACAGCCACAGCCACGGACATATGGGTAAACTCCTCATTTTCATATCCTTTTATTGCTTCTGGATCTATGCCAAGCCCTTTAAGGCTGTAATCGAGAAGAATTCTTGTGCCTGATCCCGCCTGCCTGTTCATCATTGCAATGTCTTTCCGTGCAAGATCTTCGATTCCCTTGATTTGCTTTGGATTGCCCGGAGAAACTATCAGACCCTGGTCTCGAAACACAAGATTTACCAGCTTGATCTTTCTGTTTGGCAGGTATTTTTTTATATAGGATATGTTGTAAGAACCGTCCTCTTCGTCAAGAAGATGGGAGCCGGCGAGATGACAGACGCCTTTTTTGATGGCCATGAGCCCGCCCATGCTGCCGACATGGCTTGATGAAATGGTAAGATTGCTGTGGCCGGCCTTTATCCGGTCGGCCAACAGGTCCAGTGTATTGTCATGGCTTCCAACTATAACGATGGTATTGTTTATAGAAGAGAGCGGACGGAGAAGTTCGGCAATGACCGGTTCATGATCTTTCAGCCCTTCAACATGGTTTGGAATCCTGATGATTCCGTCTGCCTCTGTTATTGTTGTAATGCAGCCCGCGCCTCGTGGCAGTTGTGTGGCAACGATTCTGTCGCCGACTTTGCCGAGTTTAACCCGCACAAACTCTTCTACTCCGAGCTTTGATGCGATTTTTCTCGTTGGCTCCACTTGGATCACAGGCCTTTCCTTTTCCGGCTGTCCTAACATCATGCATAACAACGGAGCGACAAACTGCTCAAATGCGACTATTGCCGATACCGGGTATCCTGGGATACCAAAGACAGGTTTGTCATTTATTGCTCCAATAATGACTGGTTTGCCAGGCATTATGGTTACGCCGTGGATCAGGACTGTCCCAAGATCTGTAATCACACCCTTTGTATAATCCTCGGACCCGGCAGACGATCCGCCGACAGTAAGTATCATGTCAAAATCGCTGTGAGCGGCATTATAAACAGCATCTTTTATCTTTTTGGGGTCATCCATTAACATTTCATGCCGCACATATTCACCACCGAATGACTCAACAAGCTTTCCAAGCATAAATGAATTTGTTTCAAGGACCCGACCGGGTTCAAGCTTTTCAAGAGAAGCTGTGCGCCAGTCAACGAGTTCGGAGCCTGTTGGAATAATCAATACTTTCGGCTTTTTTCTAACCAAAACTGAAAATATTCCACCGGAGAGAAGTGCTCCAACGCTATAAGGTGTGACAACATGATTGTGTGGAAACAGCAGTTCTGTTGCCACAATGTCTTCACCCATCTTTCGTATATACTGCCATGGAAAGGCCGGAGCCTCTATTTCAATATGGTTTTCATCCATAATGTTGACGTGTTCTATCATAATAACGGCATTGAACCCTTCAGGAATTACACGTCCGGTATTGATATAAAATGCATCCTTGCCGACGATAAGCTCCTTTGGCTTTGTTTCACTCGCGCCGAATGTGGATTCGGCTTTGACCACTATGCCGTCCATTGCAGCAGCATGAAAATTTGGAGATGAAAGCCTCGCTGTAACCGGCTCGGAAAGAACACGGCCGACAGCATCCGGGACCGGAATTGTTTCGCTTGCAAGCGTTTCAGATAGAGGAAAGCGGTTAAAAAGAATTTCCTTAGCCTCTGTTAGAGTTTTCATTTTTAAATAAACATTACGATTGGATGTCATTTTTTTCACTTTCCTTTAACCTGATCAAAATTCATAAGCCAGTACCAATAGTCACTAACTTAAGCAATTTTATTATTAATCACCAAGAACACGAAGAGGACAAACATTTTTTTATCTTTGTGTCCTTCGTGTTCTTCGTGGTAAAAAAATATTACAGTGAGTGCTTAAAAATGGAATTACAACAGAATAACCGAAACCTTGCTTCCCTTGTCTAATCCTTCGGTATTTATTCCTATCTTGATAATGCCGTCTGCTTTTACCATTGTATTTATCAGCCCTGCCTTGCCTAAAACAGGTTCGGCCCACAACAGGCCGTCCTTTTCGA
>CBDAFK010000009.1:0-2514 GCA_965195235.1 uncultured Desulfobacterales bacterium
TGCTATTTTCTCCTATTCTCTAATTATAATATACATAGCACAAAGAAAATATAATGTCAAGTGATTACAAGATGTTATGTTGCGAGTTTTTGTAACCCCTTTTTATTAAAGAATATAATAAGAAGACGAATTATATACAAAAAAAATATATTTTTGATATTTAAAGGGAAGTATATACAAAACTCACAACATAACTAAACTGGCAACATAACGTCCCCTTAACCCTTTTTAATGGTTAGGATTAAGATTAAGGGGTAAGGATTAGTGCATTGTAAGGATTTGAAGGTTTAGCGAAAAGCACGTTAATTTTAGAAGGCAAATCGAAAAATTCTACGAAAGAATACATATAATCCTCTAATCCTCTAATCCTTAATCCTCTATTTATTCCCAGTAAATAGTTTTTGCTACAAGGCTTGTTAAGTCTATCATCTCCATGCTTAACTCATCTCCAAGGAAAGGATCCTCCATCGCGCATTTGAGATGAATCTGGCATTTTGGGCAGGCTGTAACAAGAAGGTTGCTTCCTGTATCATGAGCCTGTTTCAGGCGTTTTACCTGAAGCGCCTTGCTGAATGAATCGCATCCGGTCCATGCGCTGTTGCCACAACACATAGCGGCTGCTCCGCTATCCTGCATTTCCTGGAAACTGTCGGCTTTAAGACGCCTTATCAACATTCTCGGCAGATCGGCTCGTTGCTCAAACCTGCTCAGACGGCACGGGTCCTGAAAAGTCAACCTTTTATCAATTTTTTTGAAACTCACGGCCCCTTTGTCAATTTCTTTTTCAAGAAGATCATAGATGTGCGTAACCTTGAATTTTAATTCAAGCCCATAGTTTGCATAGTCATGTTTCAACGTCCGATAGCATTCCGGACAGGAGGTAACAACCTCTTCAATGCCAAGAGAATGGATTAAATCAACATTGAATCTGGCAAGCCTTAAAAAATTTTCCTGGTCTCCGGACCACAGAAGATCGTGCCCGCAACATCGCTCATCTTTGAGCAGGGCCGGCTTGATATCAAAGAAATTCAATAAACGAAGGCTGTCAACTATAATATTAGAGGTCTGAACGCCCAGGTGGTGTCTGAAAAATATATCAAAAAATGGAGCGCAGCCCCCGAAAAAGAGGACTTTGCTTTTATAATCAATCTCGATGTTATCTGGAAGCCACGTCCAGCGCTCTGTTTTAAGCTTCGGAGAGGTCATTGCCCGCATTAAAGACTGAAAAAATCCTCCGTGAGCCTCATGGTCATCTACATTACGTGTCTTAGAAAAATGACGAAGATCACGAATAAACTCAGGAAAGTTAACAGCAGATGGACACCGGTCATAACAAAGGCCGCAGGTAAGGCAGGTCCAAATATCCGCCTGTACCTTAGGTGAATCAATATCCCCTGCTATAATAGAACCGGCCAGAGCCCGAGGTGAAAAATCCTTTCCGCTAAGCGCCAGTGGACATGTTGATGTGCATTTGCCGCAGTCCTGACACGCATAGACATCATGAGAAGAGATTATATCAGATAAAAGTTTTCTGCTTACGGCCTGTGGCTCCGCTGCTCTATCCAGCGCCATTGGGCTTTTGCCAAGCGCCCGAATATCCCTGCAAAAATCTTTAAGAAATTGCAGCAACGGTTCTGAATCATCAGGCAGGAATGTGGCAAGGCGCAGGCGATCTTTCCCTAAACCCAGAAGACCGAGAATCTCCCGTGTATCTTGTGTATTTTCCCTTGCAGCGGCAGTGCCGCTTCCATAGCGGCAGGCGCCAGGATCACAACCAACAAGAGCGACTCCATCCGCTCCCATCTCAAACGCCTTAAATAGAAGAGATTTGCTGATCCTTCCTGTGCAGGGAATGCGGATCATTTTAATCTCCGGAGGTATTTCAGCCCCTTTGTCCTGAAGAATCTGAAATGCGGTATGAGGCCCCCAGTTGCACAGCATTAAGATGATATTATAATTATTCATAATTTAAGTAATCGTTCAAGGTTCAAGGTTCAGAGTTAACCGCTTTACGATTTTTTCCTCAGCCATTGATTTCATTGGTTAAACATTGAGAGCTTTGCACAACCCCAATTTTTGTTCAATTTTATCAATAGGTTGCCAAATGGGAGCGGCAGAGTAAAAATTCTTTTGAACATCGAACATCGAACATCGAACATCGAATGATGAATGATGAATGATGAAATCGCTTCGCTCCGCCAGTTTATAAATTGCCAGAATTCCTTATTCAAAATTCGACGTTGAATGTTCGATGTTCGACGTTCATCTTTTAAGCCCGCCCGAAGGGCGCTAATTCAAGTAATCGTTCACGGTTCAAGGTTCACGGTTCAAGGTACAAGGCACTTTAGCTCACTTGTAACTTCTTTTAATCCCGGCTCTTCTAATAGTTCCTTAATTGCCTGTTCAAGATAACCCTGATTACGATATGGACTGTCAGCGGCATTTGTCGGACATACTGAAATACAGTTGCCGCATCCCTTGCATAGCGCCTCATCAACGGATGCGTACCATCCT
>CBDAFK010000010.1:0-5829 GCA_965195235.1 uncultured Desulfobacterales bacterium
AATGGATAGAGGACTTAACCTTGTGTTGCAGGCTGGTCCCGCAAATGCACGCCTAACTCGATTTCTGTTCGTCACCCCGTGCTTTTGTGTTGCTCCGCCTCAGCGGAGTCACTGCCTTCCGAAGCACCGTCACCGGATACCCCGTTGTGATAACACTATGCCCTTCGCCTCCATCTGGCTGGGCTTGGGACTTGCCTTGACTTCCATAATTGGAAAATGTAGGCTCACCCTTAAGACGTGTGCCGTGCCCGGCACACAACAAATCACTTCACCTGACCGCCAACAGCGCGGCGGTTTTTGAAAGGCTCTGCCCCGCATCAAAGCTGGTGGTTATTCAGGGTTCAGTGCTCCGCTGTGTTGGCGGCAGGTGAGTTCGGTCGTTATGTGTGAAGAAACAAAACGAGAAAAGGAGCTACGAATGAACAAAGATAAACTCAGGTCTTTAACAAAAGCCATCGTCGCGAGACATAAGGGCGTGCTGGCTGCAGATGAAAGCAATCCCACGATCAAAAAGCGCTTCGCTTCGATCAACGTCGAGTCCACCGAAAAAAACCGCCGTCGATACCGCGAAATCCTTTTTACGACCGAAGGGATCGAACGCCATATCGGTGGTGTCATTCTCTTCGACGAAACATTGCGCCAATGTACTCAAGACGGCACTCCCTTTGCCAGACTACTATCGAGCAGGGGAATCGTGCCTGGGATCAAGGTGGACAAAGGCACCAAAGTGCTGGCACTATACTCTGGCGAAAAGACCACCGAGGGTCTGGACAGCCTGCGTGAGCGGCTCGCCGAGTACAAAGAGCTGGGAGCAAAGTTCGCGAAGTGGCGGGCGGTTATTGAAATCAACGAGCACGATGTTCCAACAGCGTTCGGTATTCGTGCGAACGCCCACGGATTGGCACGTTACGCCGCGCTATGCCAAGAATTAGATATCGTTCCGATCGTAGAACCGGAAGTGCTCATGGACGGTGCCCACGGCATCGAACGTTGCGAAGCGGTTACATCCAGGGTACTCGAGGCGGTGTTCACCGAACTTGATGCCCACCGCGTGCTGTTCGAGGGCATGTTGCTAAAGCCCAATATGGTGATTGCCGGTATGAAATGCGCGCATCAGAATAGCGCGCATCAGGTTGCCGAGGCCACGATTCGTTGCATGGCCCGCTACGTGCCGGCGGCGGTCCCTGGGATCGTATTTCTGTCCGGAGGGCAGAGCGCAGAAGACGCTACGGACCACCTGAACGCGATAAACATTATGGGCCCACATCCATGGCAGGTCAGCTTCTCTTATGGGCGAGCGCTGCAGGTACCGGTGCTTGCCGCTTGGAAGGGGCAGGACGGCAATTTGGCCACTGCGCAGAAGGCATTCTTGAAACGCTGCCAGTTGAACGGTCTGGCCCGTGACGGAAAGTATGCACGGGACATGGAGACGGCCGGATAATCAACCACTGATGGTTGTCGTTCGCTGTGTCCGTCAAATCAAGATGATTTCAGCGTAGTAAAAACCAGAACACTATATGATAAAAGGGAATTTCATGCACAAACTTGTCCTGCTTCGCCACGGTCTCAGTGAATGGAACATCCAGAATCGCTTTACCGGCTGGCACGATGTCGATTTGGCAGACGAAGGCATGGCCGAGGCACGCAAGGCTGGACAAGCACTGCATAACGCCGGTTTCCAGTTCGATATCGCGTATACGTCGCTGCTTAAGCGGGCCATACGCACACTCTGGGTGGTTCTTGACCAACTCGACCAAATGTGGATTCCAGTTCTGCGCGATTGGAGGTTGAATGAGCGGCATTACGGGGCCTTGCAGGGGCTCAACAAAGCCGAGATAGCCGCGAAATATGGCGAGGAGCAAGTTTTGATCTGGAGAAGAAGCTACGATACTTCACCGCCGCCTGTTTCTGGAGAGGATGATCGCTTTCCTGGCAACGATGCACGATACGCAGGCATTGAGAAAAGCAGGCTTCCCAAAACCGAGTGTCTGAAAAATACAGAAGAAAGGGTAATCGAGTGCTGGAACGAAACACTATCGAAAGAGATCAGATCAGGCAAAAGGCTTCTCATCGTTGCACATGGCAATAGCCTTCGGGCACTCGTAAAGTGTTTGGATCAAATCACGGACAAAGAAATTATCGAACTCAATATCCCTACGGGTATTCCTTTGGTCTACGAGCTTGATTCTGATCTCAAGCTTGTACGCCATTACTACCTTGCGGATGAAGAAAAAGGGGTCAAGTCTACTATTGACCCATGGAAAAAAGGGGTCAAAAAAGGGGTCAAGTCTACTATTGACCCATGGAAGATAAAAAAAGCACAGTAAGCAGCATATTACGAAGAGTTTCGAGGCTTAAGAAATATGATAGAAAGATTAAAAAACAGATAGGAAAAATACAAGACAGTATTAATAAGGGTCAAAGGCAGACTTGACCCCTTTTACAAGGGAGAAAATCGCTCAGGCGGTTCAGTCCAACTGGAGTTTTGACGGCGGCTTCGCGCCGCAAAAACTCTTATTTCGTTAGCGCTATGAATAACTATGGAATAATTTGAAATGCCAAGTAATAATGAAGAACAAGTGATATTGGAATGGAAATATAGTCCACTTGATTTCTTTGAAGATCCTTACTTTGAAGATCCTTATACTATTGAAGATGATCATTATATAATTGAAATTAAAAATGGTGAAATAAAGGCAATAGTTTTTCCAACTCTTTATGACTCAAAACCAAACGCAAGGATTGAATTTCATGAGAAAATTAAGGACCTATTTTGGGGAGCACAGGTTTTAAATTTCAAGAAATTCAATCTTTCGAAGCCTACAATGTATCGTTTACATCCTAATGGCCGAAAAGATATTACAATTTTTGCTGATCCAGGCGTTTGTATAGCTACCGCCAGCGGCAAAGTAGACAGAGTCATTAAAGACAAAGATGGTAATATTATCGAAGATACAAAGGCGAAAAGAATAAATGCCAAAAGACGTTTTGCACAGCTTTCAGCAAAATTTAGGAAGACAGACAAAATAGCCGCATCAATTTTAGAAAGCTATAACACTGCTGTTAATGATCCGGCTGATGAATTCATACACCTATATGAAATTCTTGAAAGCCTTTGTGGTGAATTTGGAAATGAGAAAAGCGTTAGGGACGCTTTAGGTGTTTCATGCCATCGCATTAAAAAATTACGCATATTAGCAAATATAGAGCCAGTATTTCAAGGTAGACATCGTGGTAAAAATACTGGTCAGCTTCGTGAAGCACTGAATATTGAGAAAAATGAAGCAAGAGAAATAGCAAGTGAACTTATTCAAAACTACTTGGATTATCTCGATAAAATATGGAAAAGCGCTAACAGCATTAACGCGGACAAGTGAAGCCTGGCGGTTCCGCTTCCCGGTTATGCTGGTTAGCCCCGCTAATATTATAGCCTCCTATATAGGGAAAAATGACCAAAAAAACATGTGAACATATTTTATTTACCGGTGCTGGTTTTACAAAGAATTTTGGTGGGCTCCTTGCAAAAGAAATGTGGTCAAAACTTTTTAACAATTCAAAAATACAAAGTTGCCCACGAATTAAGAAATTGATGATCAATGATTTTGACTATGAATCGATTTATCACAAAATAATAAATGGGAATTATACTGAAGAAGAAAAAGATGTAATAAGTGATGTTATTTTGGAAGTCTATCGATCACTTGATGATATATGTAGAGAATGGATTTTCAGAAACGATGCCCCAAATCCAGTTAATATTTATGGCGTTAATCGATTAATAGAGCGCTTCTCTGGAGGGCCAAATGAAATTGGTTTCTTTTTTACGCTGAATCAGGATCTTTTTGTTGAACGACACTTTAATAGCTCAGGTGCAGGATTGATTCATCCAGGAGTACGGAAAATCCCGGATGCTCATAAGACTACTATTAATCTTCCATTAGAAAACAAAGATTTTATAAAGCTCCCAACTGATAGTGAATTAGAAGATAGTGCGACAAAATTATATTCAGCAACCATTCATTATGTGAAGTTACATGGATCTTACGGTTGGCTAAATTCAAGTGGTCTTAACAGATATGTAATCGGTAAAAATAAAGAAGACCAAATAGCTGGTGAACCACTACTGTCGTGGTATTATGATCTATTTCGAAAGGTATTATCACATCCATCTCGAAAATTATTGATAATTGGATATGGATTCCGAGATGCTCATATCAACGAGTTAATGGCAAGATTGATAAAAGATTTTAATCTTATGCTTTATATTATTTCTCCATCAGACCAATCTAAGTTTATCGATAACCTAAAATCAGTTGAATTTGGAGAAACGCTGCTCCAAGGGCTCTCGGGTTACTTTCCATATAAGCTGTTAGATATTTTCCCTACTGACCAATCAGATTCACATGCATGGAAAGAATTGCTAACTATCTTTTTTAACTCATAAACTATTACTTTGATGATCGTTTTTATATATAAATTGATGGGCTAACAAGGGCATGCACGATGATCCCAAAAGCCTTGCGGCTTTTGGTCTAGGTGATACCCGGCTATAGAAAAATATAGGCAAAGCTATTGTGGAAAATTATTTATGGATACTCCTCATCATAGGGATAGCTGTAATCTGGGTAATAATTTCTTGGATTATAAAGACTATTTCAAACTCCAAAAAATATTTAGAACTAAAGCCGAAATTAGATAATCTGGAGAACTCCATAAAAGAGCATGAGTCCAAGGTCGATAAAGACAGAGAGGAATGGAAAAGAAGAGTAGAGAAGTGGAATGAAAAAGTCAAAAAAGATAAACAAGAAATCCACAAGATTGCCAAACAAAAATCAATGGGATTCCCGTGGCTCGCAGAAGCATATGCAGATTATTTTGCGTTAAAAGATGGTGAAATAGAAAAATATCTCAAGTATAAAAAACATCCTGCTTACACAGCTGCTGAAAATGTAAAAACTATCAAAAATGAGAAAAGGAAATTAGTTAAGGAAAACAAAATAATCAGCTACAAAATAAACTATTTTGAAAAATTATTCCCTTGGCTTTCAGAATTAATTGCCGAGGATGAAGATGAGGAGATACCTGTTCGGATTGAGGATGACATTAAAGATGATAATAACGAAGATAGAGTTAAAAATTATCTTACTCCAGAAGAATATAAAAGCCTTCCTTCTGTCGAAAGAAATCAAATGGCTTTAGATAGATATTTGAGAAACCGATATAAATCGAAATGGGCAATCGGAAGAGATTATGAAATGTATGTTGGTTATTTATATGAGCAAAAAGGATATTTTATTGAGTACAAAGGAATCATTGATGGCTTTGAAGATTTAGGTCGAGATATTATTGCGAAAAAAAGTGATGAAGTTTGTATTATCCAATGTAAACGTTGGGCACAATATAAGGAAATACACGAAAAACACATATTTCAGCTATTTGGTACAACAATGGAATATTGGGTTAAAAACTTTAGGAATCACAAGAAACCAAAAAGTTTTGAAGAGTTTGCTAAGTTTTTGAACGAAAATAAGCTTAGACCAATATTTTTCACCTCAACGAGCTTATCTGACAAAGCCAGAGAAATGGCAAACGCATTAAGTGTCGAAATTATAGAAAACGAGCCACTCGGTGAATTCCCAAGAATTAAATGCAACATAAATAATGATGAGTTTGGACAAACAAAAATTTATCATTTACCCATGGATCAACAATACGATAGAACAATCATTGGAAATCGTGCAGGAGAATTCTATGCCTTTACAGTCAAAGAAGCAGAAGATGCTGGTTTTAGAAGAGCTTTCAGGCATAGATTTTAAAAAATTGAATGTG
>CBDAFK010000011.1:0-4535 GCA_965195235.1 uncultured Desulfobacterales bacterium
TCTTTTTTGAGATCGCGGAACAGCCGGCACATTTTGTAGCTGAACTCAGGAAATTCAAAGTCTCTTTCCAGCAGATAATCCTCAATTGTAATATCTCCTTCAAGCATGCGGTGAAATTGTGGCGTAGGCGGTTCTTCCAGAAAGATTGCATCATGACAGCGCATTGCCCGGGACGCAAGGCGCAAAGTTTCCGGTCGGTGGCTGGAAAAGACTATGGTGACCTGATTCATTTCTGCGAGATACGAAACCTTTATTTATAAATCAGAGAATTTCCGGTCATCTCTTCTGGTTTGTCAATGCCCAAAATATTCAGGATTGTAGGGGCAACATCTGCAAGAATACCGGATTTTAATTCAACATCTTTGTATTTTTTATCGCCAACCAGTATAAAAGGAACAGGATTGAGCGTATGGGCGGTATGGACATGGCCGTTTTTATCTATCATTTCTTCTGCATTTCCGTGATCCGCGATAATCAGAATAACGCCGCCTATCAGCCGCATTTCATCGACTATTTTCTTTACACATCTGTCAACTGTTTCACATGCCCTGATTGCAGCATCAAGAACCCCTGTATGACCCACCATATCCATATTGGCAAAATTTAGAACAATCAGGTCATAATTGTTTGATCGCAAACGTGAAACAACCTCTTCAGTCACCAGAGGTGCGCTCATTTCCGGCTTTAGGTCATAGGTCGCCACCTCGCGCGGAGATGGGATGAGGCATCGATCCTCAAGCGAGAAAGGCTTTTCTTCCCCGCCATTAAAAAAATAGGTTACATGGGCATACTTTTCTGTTTCCGCAATTCTGAGCTGTCTTAATCCATGCTCGCTTATTACCTGCCCCAGGATTTTATTTAGATGAACAGGGGGAAAGGCCAGAGGCAAAGCAAGCTCTTCATCGTATAAGGTCATGCAGAGATATTCACAAAGCTTTGGCAACGATTCTCTTTTAAATGGATCAAAAACCGGATCTGTAAACACGTGAGTTATCTGTCTGGCGCGGTCGGAGCGAAAATTGAAAAATATAATTCCATCACCATCTTCGACTATTTTCAGGGCGTTATCATCCTTGCCGGTAATCACGGTGGGACAGATAAATTCATCTGTCTCCTCCCGCATATAGGCCTTTTTTACCGCTTCTACAGGATCCTTTTCTTTTATTCCTTCACCCATTGTGTACAGACGAAAAGCCTTTTCCGTACGGTCCCACCTGTTATCCCTGTCCATAGCATAGAAACGGCCGCAAATGGTCGCAATGGAGCCAAAATTGATGGAGTCGATATAATCCTGTAAATCTTTCACATATCCTGCTCCGCTGTCAGAAAGTGTATCGCGGCCATCTGTTATGGCATGTATATAAACCCGGCTAAGACCTTTTTGTCTGGCCATATTTAGAAGGGCAAACAGATGTTTCAGATGGCTGTGCACGCCTCCATCTGAAACAAGCCCCATCATATGAAGCGCAGAATTATTGGCCTTTACCTTAGACATTATGGATGTTATGGCCTGATTTTTGTAAAAGGATCCATCATTAATTGCTGTGTTGATTCTGAGTAAATGCTGAAATACTATCCTCCCGGCCCCGATATTCAGATGACCGACCTCGGAATTGCCCATGAACCCTTCTGGAAGTCCGACAGCTTCACCAAAACACAGCAGGCTGGTATTCGGATATTCTTTCTTCAGCATGTCCAGGCAGGGAGTTTTGGCAAGATAAACAGCGTTTCCATCATGGTTGGGGTTGATTCCCCATCCGTCTAAAATCATCAACATGCATGGTCTTGAGTTAAATGTCATAGGGCTTACACCATTTTGTCTGTGTGGGTCTGTGGCTGAAAATCACCTACCACCTGTAGAACGGGTAGTTTGATTAAAGCCCCTCAAAGGGATCTAAAAGAATAGCGCTTCTTACAAATTGCAATCCAAATATCAAGGACGTAGCCGTCAAGCTAAAAGGCTATGAACATCGAACATCGAACGTCGAACGTCGAATTTTGAATAAGGTATTCTGCCAATTTATAAACTGGCGGAGCGAAGCGATTTCATCATTCGATGTTCAACGTTCAAAAAAATTTTTATTCTGCCGTTCAATATTCTCTTATCATAAATATTTTAGGATCGCACGGGCGGAGCCCGTGGTTTAATTAACTGAAATTAAAAAGTTGTTATTCTCTTTGCATCTGTCCATAGCCCTTCAAGGTCATAAAAACTGCGCAAAGGTTCATAAAAAACATGGATGATAACATGGCCGTAGTCTAACAAAATCCAGTGTCCTTCCTTTATACCCTCTACGCTAAGCGGCTTTATTCCATGCTTTTTGAGATAAATCTGAATAAATTCGGCAATTGCCATAACCTGGCGGTTTGAACTGCCGCTGCAAATGATAAAAAAATCTGCAATAGAGGTCAGCGCCCGGACATCAAGAACCACAATATCGGTTGCCTTTTTCCCCTTAACTGCCTTAACGTAATGAGCAAGAAACAGGTCAAGATCATCAGTCATAAATAAAGTCCTTTTGTTTTAATAAACTCTTCTACCTTTCCAGGCACCAGAGACTTAATAGACATGCCCTGGTTGATAAACTTGCGTATTTTTGTTGATGAAATGTCTATCGGGCTTACGTCAAAGAAAAAAACCGGCTGTTTATCAGGATGGATATAGCATGATTGTGCAAAAGAATAATTATATCCGTGAGATATGCTCTTTTTTAGACAATTTTCAATAGATTTCAGAAAAGCGGATCTATCAGCGCTTCCTGTCCCGGGCCTGGGAATTACAATAAAAGAGGTAAGTATGAAAAGATCGGCATAAGATTTCCAGGTATCTATCTCAAGGAAAGCATCAAGACCGAGGATAAGGTAAAGCCGGCTGTCTTTCGGCAATATGGAGTTGAAATGGCAAACAGTATCGATTGTATATGAAGGCCCTTTACGTTTCAGCTCAACATCGGAAACAGTAACCGATTCCATAAGGGCCGGGCAGGTTGCAACAGCAAGGCGTATCATCTCCATACGGTCTTTTGCGTCAACCAGATTTCCTTGCTCTTTATGCGGCGGAATGGCTGACGGAATAAGATAGCTTTTATCTAAAGAAAAGCCTTTCTGCACCTCTTTGATAGCCTTTAGATGCCCATTGTGAATCGGATTAAATGTGCCGCCAAAAAGTCCTATCCGCATTGCCCCATTGCCTGTTT
Organism: uncultured Desulfobacterales bacterium; assembly: GCA_965195235.1. Classification (GTDB taxonomy): domain Bacteria; phylum Desulfobacterota; class Desulfobacteria; order Desulfobacterales; family ETH-SRB1; genus Desulfaltia. The sequence continues at coordinate 3,198 of CBDAFK010000011.1, forward strand.
CAATATAACCAACTCAAGGTTTGTATCCTTCCTTAACCCAGAACCTTGAACCTCTGAACCCATGAACCTTTATTTATAGCCTTATCTGCCCATCTCCAAAAACCACAAACTTGGTAGTTGTAAGCTCCTCCACTCCCATTGGTCCAAAGGCATGAAGTTTAGAGGTGCTTATGCCGATCTCGGCTCCCAGACCAAGCTCCGCGCCATCATTAAACCGGGTTGAAGCATTAATCAGCACAACCGAAGAATCGACTTCACGTATAAAACGCCTGGCCCTCTTATAGTCTGATGTAACAATAGCTTCCGTATGGCTGGAACCATATCTTGCCATGTGTGCGATGGCCTGATCCATATCCTCAACCACCTTTACAGCAATAATGAGATCCAGGTATTCGGCAGGCCAGTCCTCTTCCGCAGCATTTATTGCTTTTGGCAGGATACGACATGTTTCAGGGCAACCCCTGATTTCAACCCCTGCCTTAACAAAGCGTTTTCCCATGGCCGGCAAAAATTCCTGGGCCACTGATTTGTGAACAAGCATTGTCTCCATGGCATTGCATACGCCGGGGCGCTGCACCTTTGCATTGAAACAGATCTCTTCAGCCATAACCAGATCTGCGCTATCATCAACATATACATGGCATACGCCTTTATAATGTTTTAAAACAGGTATCTTTGAGTTTTCCACTACAAAACGGATCAAACCCTCTCCGCCACGCGGTATAATAAGATCAATGAATTCCTCCTGCTTTAACAGTGCATTAACAGCAGCCCTGTCCCTGACCGGCACAACATTGACCGCGGCCTTTGGAAGACCGCTTTCAACAAGAGCGTGGCCTATAATTCCGGCTAATGCCTGATTAGAATGGAGCGCCTCAGATCCACCGCGAAGTATAACCGCATTTCCAGCTTTCAGACAAAGGCCGGCAGCATCTGCGGTAACATTTGGCCGTGATTCATAAATTATGCCGATAACGCCCAGAGGTATGCGCATACGCGCCACCTGCAAACCATTGGGTCTTATCGATGTCTTGCTCATGGAACCGATAGGATCGTCAAGCTGCGCCACCTCCCTCAGTCCATCAGCCATAGATTTTATTGTCGAATCAGATACAGTGAGCCGATCAATCATTGCATTTGAAAGCCCCATCTCCTTTGCGCGTGAAAGATCCTTATTGTTTTCTTCTTTTATATATGAAGCTTGCTTTTCGATTTTACCGGCAATTCCGAGAAGAACTCCATTTTTTTTAATTGACGGGCATTTTGCCATCTCTATTGAAGCAGATCTTGCGGCTTTTGCCATTTCCAGAATCGTTAATTCAACAGACATTTTTCCCC
>CBDAFK010000012.1:0-10713 GCA_965195235.1 uncultured Desulfobacterales bacterium
CCTGTTTTTATGCAAAATATTTTAAGTCTTAAGCGTTAAGTTTGATGAATTCGACTTTTTACGACACCATCAAATATTGTTTAAAAAAATAATACTATTTGGAATATTGTCAAGACGGTAATTACAAGGATAGGGTTAGAGGCCGGCAATTCTAATTAAGAAATAAAATATTTATGATAAGAGAATGTTGAGTGGCAGAGTAAAAATTCTTTTGAACGTCGAACATTGAACATTGAACATCGAATAATGAAATCGCTCCGCTCCACCAGTTTATAAATTGGCAGAATTCCTTATTCAAAATTCGACGTTGGACGTTCGATGTTCGATGTTCATAGCCTTTTGCTTGACGGCTACGTCCTTGATATTGGATTCTAATCTGCAAGAATCGCGATGCTTTTAAACCCCCCCTTCGAGGGGTCTTCATCAAACCCCGGTTCTACGGGTGGTAGGTGATTTATGGCATTTGTAAAATGGTTGTGCACCCCCTGTCGAATCTTTTTCAGAAAAACATAAGCCAAGAAATTGATCGGGATCAATCCGCGACACAAACCGCATCGCTTATCGCTGCTTCCTTCCGGATCTGACGAGGTTCGCGACCGTCTGTTGCGTGGCGTCCGATCAGGATGACCTGCAATTTTTCCAAAATAAAACCCTTTAGAGGGAATTCAGCCCCGCATAAAGCGGATTTCGGGAAAAGGGCACCGCTAGCTCCCCGCCTAGCACAACCATATATTATTTATAAGACATAACTTTATTTTTTCAAGAGAAAAAACAACCTTTCGTGTTTCTTGACTTTTTACAAAACCGTCAAGTATATATATCGGCATCCTTCATTCACCAGTTTACACTTTTTTCAAAAAAGCGTATATTATCGAATCGAATGCCGATGTTGAAACTGGAAATTCGAAATTAGGTAACGCATTTACATCTTTGTGTTTTTCCCAATTTCAAATTTCGGGTTTCAAATTTTACTGCCAAAATACAAGATCAATCCCGAGTGTCGCGGGATAAACTACTTTTGACTTGTCATGAAGAATGCCTATATATCATAGTTTTATTTAAATTATTTCTTGCTGATTGCCGCAAAATCCTTAATAATAAGTTTATGATGCAAAAGTTTTTGATACCGATATTATTAGCCTGTTGCCTTATAACCACCGGCTGTGCATTCTTTGTTGCCGGAGCCGGCACCGGCGCGGCAGTTTACACTTATAAGTGCGGCGAATTAAAAAAATCATATCAGGCATCTCTTGACAAAACAATCATTGCGACCGCCGCGGCTTTAAAAAGTCTTAAAATAACTATTACAGAAAAAACACCGGTCGGTATTACCGCAACAATTAAAGGCAAGTGCTTTGACAAAACACCGGTTAAAATCAAAATTATAATGATAACAGACAGGATTACCGAGGTTTCCGTCCGTTCCGGCATTGTAGGAGTATGGAGTAAAAAGAAATCCGAGTTGATTCATGCCAGCATCGCTTACAGGCTATAATAAGGAGATCTTTGAAAAATGCTCAATTTTGTTCAAGTTCAAGGAAGGCGAAAATTTTAACTGTAGGAATACATTGAGTATTTCGAGGCTTAAAATTTGAGCCTGACACCGACACGTTAGTGACACGTAGTGAAGCGAAAGCGCTAACCATCAGCGCTCAATTGGGCAAAAGGGGGCGTTTTGCAAAGGTCTCATAAGATATTTTCTGCTGTAAAACAGACAATTACATCTTACAGGATGTTTCAACCCGGTGATTCTGTGCTGATATGTGTGTCAGGAGGGCCTGATTCTGTCGCTCTTCTCCATATATTGCTTTCATTAGCTCCCGAGTTTTCATACACGCTGGGTGTTGCTCACCTTAATCACTGCCTCCGCAAAAAAGATTCGGATGATGACGCTGAATTTGTTGCATCCCTTGCCAAACAGCTTGATCTGCCCTGTTATATTAAGAAAAAGGATGTTCGCAAATATCAGAAGCAGCATAAACTCTCTCTCGAAGAAGCAGCGAGACGTGTTCGTTATGCCTTTTATGATCAGGTCGCGGAAAAAAACGGATTCAACAAAATTGCTCTTGGCCATCATTCTGATGATAATGCGGAACTTGTATTGATGTATTTGCTTCGAGGAAGCGGTCCCCTCGGTATTGCAGGGATACCCCCGGTGAGAAACTGCAAAAATAGCAACAGGCAGATTATTCGACCCATGATAAATGTGAGACGATCCGAAATCATTGATTTTTTAGAGGCAAAAGAATTAATGTACGTTTCCGACAAATCTAACAATGATATGAGATACCTCAGAAATAGAGTGCGTCATCAATTAATCCCTTTGCTAAAAGGATCATACAATCCCAGGATAGTCGAAACCCTTAACCGTCTTTCCTTAATTATAAGATGTGAAGAAAAATGGATTGAAAATAATATAAATTCAGTATTCGAAAAATCTACTATATCCATCCGGAATGATAAGATCATTCTTTCAGCGGCAAAAATTGGTGAAATAGATCCAGCAGCGCAAAGAAGGGTGATAAGAAAAGCAATTGCCGCAGTAAAAGGGGATTTAAGGCGCATTACATTTTCTCACATAGACTCAGCAGTTAGTCTTTTGAAAAGCGGAAAGTCCTTTGTTAGCATCGATCTCCCTGACCGTATCAGGATTGCGCGAAACAAAGACCTTTTTTGCTTTTTAAAAGAAAAAAAGAGGTTGCGGGACCTGAATATAAAAGCCGGCAATATTAAACCGGTTTCTTTTGAATACAGCATCAGAAAACCGGGTAATAAGCCTGAATCACTATATATAAAAGAGATAAGCCTGCATCTGGAATTTTCTAAAATCAATGCTGAAAACCTGCCCGATATCCATTGCGCTGGACATAATATTGCTTTTTTTGATATGGTTGATATTGTTTTTCCTTTAATTCTCAGGCCATTTAAGCCTGGCGACCGTTTTCAACCACTTGGTATGGCAGGCGTCCAAAAGGTAAAAAAATTTTTTATAAACAACAAAATCCCAAGGCTCAAACGGTTAAAATATCCGGTCCTGCTTAGCAAAGGAAAAATAATCTGGGTTGTTGGATTGAGAATTAATGATTCAGTTAAGATTAAACCCTCAACAAAAATTGCGCTAAAGGCCAAACTTGCCTAATTAACAATAATGATTAATATTTATGAACATAGCGCACCTTCGGTGCGGATATGAGTGCCTAAAGTATATTAAAGTGCCTAAGGTGCCTAAAGTTAAGGAATTCTGTCATTTTATATAGGTTCCTTAAGCCATCAATGTGCAAGGGGGGCAACTCCTGTAGTTTTGGATTATCAATTAACACGCCAAAGGCGTACCACAACTTTAGCTCACAAGGCACTTTAGCTCACTTTAGGCACTTTAAGATTTATTGCCGTTTCGAGCATTCGGCAACGGGGAACAAGAAATCATGGAGGTATTATCTTTTGAACCCATTTTATAAAAATCTTGCTTTATGGATAGTTATCACTTTGATGATGGTAATGCTGTATAATCTTTTCAACCAGCAGCGCATACCTGAAACTAAGATCACTTACACAGAATTTCTTGCCATGGTGGAGGATGAAAGGGTGGCCGAGGTGGTGATACAGGGCCAGGAACTTTCTGTCACCGATATAAACCGCAACCAGTTTAAGGTATTTGCTCCCCAGGACGCCGATCTTATCAAGATTCTCAGGCAAAAGGGTGTATCTATTAATGCAAGACCGCCATCTGAATCACCCTGGTATATATCTATTCTTGTTTCATGGCTTCCTATGATTGTTCTCATAGGGATATGGATATTTTTTATGCGTCAAATGCAGGCTGGAGGGGGCAAGGCGCTTTCATTCGGCAAGAGTCGCGCGCGGCTGCAATCTGACAAGTCAACAAAAGTAACATTTGACGATGTTGCGGGAATCGACGAGGCAAAGGAAGAGCTTGGTGAAATTATTGACTTCCTGAAAGAGCCTAAAAAGTTTACACGTCTTGGAGGACGAATACCCAAAGGGGTTCTTCTGATGGGACCTCCAGGCACAGGAAAAACCCTTCTTGCACGCGCGATTGCGGGTGAAGCAGATGTTCCCTTCTTTAGCATCAGCGGCTCAGATTTTGTAGAGATGTTTGTCGGTGTTGGAGCATCACGTGTAAGAGACCTTTTTGTTCAGGGCAAAAAGAACGCCCCCTGTATCATATTCATTGACGAACTCGATGCTGTAGGAAGGCATAGGGGGGCTGGTCTCGGAGGAGGACATGATGAAAGGGAACAGACATTAAACCAGCTTCTTGTAGAAATGGACGGATTTGAATCAAATGAAGGCGTTATCCTGATATCTGCCACAAACCGGCCTGATGTGCTCGATCCCGCTCTTTTGCGTCCCGGCCGTTTTGACCGCCAGGTGGTTGTTCCGTTGCCTGATATCAAGGGACGTGAAGAAATTCTTAAGGTTCACATGAAAAAAACACCTATTGCGCCTGATGTTGATCCACTTATTATTGCAAAAGGAACGCCCGGTTTCTCCGGCGCAGACCTTGAAAATCTTGTCAATGAAGCAGCTCTCTATGGCGCCAAAAGAAACAAGGAAAGGGTTGATATGGCTGACCTGGAAGATGCAAAGGATAAGGTTTACATGGGGCTGGAGCGCAAGTCAAAAGTCGTCAAGGAAGAGGATAGAAAAGTCACAGCATATCACGAAGGAGGACATGCCCTTGTTGCCCGTCTGCTGCCAAATACAGATGCAATTAACAAAATAACCATTATACCAAGAGGACGGGCAGCCGGTGTTACATGGTTTTTGCCTGAAGAAAGGGATTTCAGATTTAAAGATCAGCTCGAAAATGAGCTTTCAGTCGCGTTTGGAGGCCGGGTAGCTGAAGAAATTATTTTTAACCGTATCAGCACCGGCGCTGCCAATGATATTAAACAGGCAACTGAACTCGCCCAGCGGATGGTGCGTTCCTGGGGCATGAGCGAAGAACTGGGTCCGCTTTCTTACGCAAAGGATGAGGAACAAATCTTTCTTGGCCGAGAAATATCTCAGCACCGGGATTACTCTGAAGAAACAGCGAAAAAAATAGACCAGGAAATAAACGCTTTAATTAATAAAGCGTACAACCAAGCCCGCGATGTATTAAAGGAACATATAGACATTCTTCACAAACTTGCGGAACTTCTACTTGAAAAGGAAACAGTCAAGGGAACTGAGCTTGATGAACTCATACATTCCATGAAGCCGGAATTTAAGCTGCCGTCTGATAAGCCTTAAGTTAAGACCTCGTTAATCTTTGCTAATTAAGGGGTGATTTATTGGACAATAAACTCCGATTCCATTTAGTAGTTACGGTTCAACGGTTCAGGGTTCAAGGTTAATCGCGTTGCGGTTTTTTTCTATCCCATTGATTTCACCAGGCAGGCATCATGAGTCTGTCAACCTCTGAACCGTTGAACCTCTGAACTGTGAACCGACAACCGTGAACGGTTACGAAAATGAAAACATATAATATTTCGTGCGGCAGGCACACTCTATCATTTGGCGCGCGTACCTGCATTATGGGCATTTTGAATGTTACCCCTGATTCATTTTCAGATGGAGGCAACTTTTTTACAACTGATGCTGCTGTTGCTCATGCAGAAAAACTTGTTGAAGACGGAGCCGATATTATTGATGTCGGAGGAGAATCCACCCGGCCCTTTTCTGACTCGGTTTCTGCTGATGAGGAAGCCCGGCGCGTCGTGCCTGTTATTGAAAAACTCTCAAAACATATTCCAGTGCCAATTTCCATCGATACAACAAAGGCGGTAGTTGCCAGGCAGGCCATTGAAGCCGGCGCTTCCATAATAAATGATATAGGAGCGTTGCGCATTGACAATAACATGGCGGCAGTTGCCGCTAAATACGGGGTCCCGGTTGTTTTGATGCATATGAAAGGAAACCCCAAAACAATGCAGGTTGCGCCTGTTTATGATGATCTTATCGATGAGGTCAAAAAATTTTTGGAAAATGCAATCAACACGGCTGAAAAAAACGGAATTACAAGATCAAAAATCATTATCGATCCTGGAATCGGCTTTGGCAAGACAGTTGAACATAATCTCCTTTTAATTAATCATCTACATGAACTTACAAGTCTTGATGCGCCTATTCTTATAGGACCTTCAAGAAAATCATTTATTAGAAAAATTCTTTTTCACAAACCAGCCACGGATATGAAGGCTGATATACGCGCAATGGAAACCGGTACGCAGGCAGCGGTTGCCGCCGCAGTTTTACATGGAGCCCATATTGTGCGTGTCCATGATGTTGCCGGAACATATAAGACAATAAAGATCGTTGATGCTATTAAAAATGCATCATAAAGAGGTTCAAGGTTCACTGGTTCAGAGGTTCAAAGGTTGAAGGACTGAAAAAAATGAACATCGAACATCGAACGTCCAACGTCGATTTTTGAATAAGGTATTCTGCCAATTTATAAACTGGCGGAGCGAAGCGATTTCATTATTCGATGTTCAATGTTCAACGTTCGATGTTGGACGTTCATCTTTTAAAACGACCTTGTAAAAGGAAATATACCATAGCAATGCATCCTGATAAAAATAAATGGATTGAATTAGCGGAAAAGGAGCTGCAGGGGAGGTCTCTTGACTCGCTGAACTGGATGACCCCGGAAGGGATAAATGTAAAGCCGCTTTATTCTGCCGAAGACCTTGACGGGTTTGAGTTTGTCGATACTCTTCCGGGATATGCGCCTTATGTGCGCGGTGTCAGGGCCACCATGTATGCCGGCCGTCCATGGACTATCCGCCAGTATGCAGGTTTTTCCACGGCAAAAAAGTCTAACAAATTTTACAGAAAAAACCTTGCCGCAGGTCAGAAAGGGCTTTCAGTGGCCTTTGATCTTGCAACACACAGGGGTTATGATTCGGACCATCCAAGGGTCGTGGGTGATGTAGGCAAGGCTGGAGTAGCAATTGACTCTGTAGAAGATATGAAGATCCTTTTTGACCGGATACCGCTGGATAAGATGTCTGTTTCCATGACCATGAACGGCGCTGTTTTGCCTGTGCTTGCCGGATATATAGTCGCAGCCGAGGAGCAGGGCGTGACCCAGGATAAGCTCATGGGCACGATACAGAACGACATATTAAAGGAATACCTGACAAGAAACACCTATATTTATCCTCCAAAACCTTCCATGAGGATAGTCTCCGATATTATAGGTTTTTGCTCAAAAAATATGCCTAAGTACAATACCGTCAGCATTAGCGGTTATCACATGATGGAGGCAGGGGCAAACTCTGTTCTTCAGACCGCATTTACTCTTGCCGACGGGCTGGAATATGTAAGAGCCGCTCTTGACGCAGGGCTTGATATCGACACTTTCGCCCCGCGCCTTTCCTTTTTCTTCGGAATAGGAATGAACTTTTTCATGGAAATAGCCATGTTAAGGGCAGCCCGTTTTTTGTGGTCTGAGATAATAAGCAGGTTTGAACCGAAAAAGCCCAAATCGCTTATGTTAAGAACCCACTGCCAGACATCCGGCTGGAGTCTCGCCCAGCAGGACCCTTATAATAATATAATACGAACCACCCTTGAATGCCTGTCCGCTACCCTTGGAGGAACCCAGTCTCTTCATACAAACTCTTTTGACGAGGCTGTGGGGCTTCCAACCGAAGTATCAGCCAGGATTGCCAGGAATACACAGTTGATAGTTCAGGAAGAATCCCAGATATGTCATGTTGTGGATCCTCTTGGAGGCTCATATTATATTGAAGCTCTTACCAATGGGATAATCGAGAAGTCGAAAAAGATTATGAAGGAGGTCGAAGAGCTTGGCGGGATGGCCAGGGCTATTGAATCCGGCATGCCGAAGCTGAGAATTGAAGAATCCGCAGCCATAAAACAGGCAAGGATAGACCAGGGCAAGGATGTTATCGTGGGTGTAAATAAATACCGTATAGGGGAAGAAGCCTCTTTAGATGTTTTAGAGATTTCAGACTCTGTTCGTGATGAGCAGGTAGCAAGATTAAAAGAGATCAGGGCAAAACGTGATTCCGCTGCTGTAGAAAAGGCTCTTGAGACTGTTACGAAATGTGCTGAATCCGGGGAAAATCTCCTTGAAGTGTGCATTCCGGCAGTCAGAGCAAGGGCAACCGTTGGAGAGATCACAGATGCCATGGAGAAGGTTTTTGGAAGGTATGTGGCCACAAACCAGTGTATATCCGGTGTTTATTCCGCTGAATACGGAGACAGCGAGATAATCGCTTCTCTCAGGAAGAGAACGGAATCCTTTATGAAAAGAGAGGGGAGAAGACCGAGGATGCTCGTAACAAAGATGGGGCAGGACGGTCATGACCGTGGTATCAAAGTTGTCGCCACAGCGTATGCTGACTTTGGATTTGATGTAGATATCAGCCCAATGTTTCAGACTCCGGAGGAAGCCGCCAATATGGCTGTTGAAAACGATGTGCATGCCGTTGGTGTGTCGAGCCTTGCCGCGGGGCACAAGATTCTTGTTCCGCAGCTTATTGATGCCTTAAAAAAGAAAGGCAGCGGGGATATTAAGGTGTTTGTGGGAGGTGTAATACCGCCCGGGGATTATGATTTCCTGTATAATGCTGGCGTGGCGGGGATATTTGGTCCCGGCACGGTTATTACGGAGTCGGCGAATAAGACGCTGAATGCTTTGGAAAAAAAGATGAACGTCGAACATCGAACGTCCAACATCGAATGTTGAATGAAAAAAAGAAACAGAGGTCAGAGGTCAGAGGTCAGAGGTTGGAGATCAGAGGTTGGAGGTCAGAGGTCGGAGATCAGATGTCAGAGAACGGGCAACCAGTAACAAACAACGAGCAAAATGATTGCGGATAATCATCAATATTATGTCCAGGGTGTGCTGGAACATGACAGGCTGGCGCTTGCAAAGACCATTACGCTGATTGAAAGTTCCCTTCCCGCCCATCAGGATCTGGCGCGGATAATTGTTGATGATCTGCTTCCATACACGGGAAAAGCTGTTCGGTTAGGTATAACAGGGGTTCCCGGCGCGGGCAAGAGCACATTTATTGAGAGCCTTGGCATGACCCTTGTGAACAAGGAGCATCGTGTGGCGGTTCTTGCAGTTGATCCAAGCAGCCAGAGGAGCGGGGGGAGTATCCTGGCGGATAAAACACGCATGGAAAAACTTTCCATTGAGGAAAGGGCGTTTATACGGCCTTCTCCTTCAGGCGGCACCCTGGGAGGGGTTGCAGGAAAAACCAGGGAAACAATGCTTGTCTGCGAAGCCGCCGGCTTTGATGTGATTATTGTTGAGACAGTCGGGGTGGGCCAATCTGAGACCGCCGTGGCCTCCATGGTCGATTTTTTCCTGGTTCTTATGCTGGCTGGCGCTGGCGATGAAATCCAGGGGATGAAAAAGGGGATTTTAGAACTGGCCGATGCTGTTGCCATAAACAAGGCGGACGGCGACAATGTTGAAAAGGTTAAAAAGGCAAGAAAAGAGTTTGAAACAGCCCTGCACTTTTTGATACCTTCGTCTCCAACATGGACGCCTCCTGTTTTAACCTGCAGCGCACTTGAAATGAGAGGCATAGACGAGATATGGAAGACCGTATTGCTTCACAGGAAAAAGTTTGCCGATACAGGAGAGTTAGAGGCAAAGAGGAAGAAGCAGGCTGTTGACTGGATGTGGTCTTTGGTTGAAGAAGGGCTTAAACAACGGTTTTATAACAACCCTGATGTTAAAAGAGAGTTGCCGAAAATAAAAAGAGATGTTGAAAAAGGGGTGGTTGCGCCCACAAATGCCGCATGCAGGCTGCTTGAATTTTATTAACCACGGAGTTAAAGAACAATCACGAAAGCACGAAGGGACGAAAACACGAAAAGTAAAGGCGGGGTGTGTTGCTATAATATAACGTAGAGGCGGGTTTACCCCGCCTGTGTACTCCGACGCAAATTTTTGCGGGCGGCGTAAAGCCGCCCCTACGGAGTGTGTGGTAAAATATAAAAAATATGCAGCTTATGAAAGATGAAAGGAAACAAACGATGGGTATTGTGGAAGATGGAATAAAGGATTTGAAAAAGCGGGAAAAGAAAATTCTGCAGATGGGTGGCGAAAAGCTGGTTGCAAAGCAGCATGCAAAAGGAAAGCTGACCGCCAGGGAAAGATTAAATCATTTATTCGATCCTGATACATTCCGGGAAATCGATATGTTTGTTGCGCACAGGTGCGTAAATTTCGGCATGGAAAAGGTTGAGATTCCATCCGACGGCGTGATAACAGGTCATGGTCTTGTTGACGGAAGGCCTGTTTTTGCCTTTTCACAGGATTTTACATCCAGGGCGGGCAGCCTTGGTGAAATGCAGGCTAAAAAGATCTGCAAGGTTATGGATTTAGCCCTTAAGGCAGGCGTGCCTGTTGTCGGGATTAATGATTCCGGAGGGGCCAGGATACAGGAAGGGATTGATTCCCTTTCCGGATACGGGGAGATCTTTTTTAGAAATTCAGCCTGTTCAGGTGTTATTCCCCAGATATCGGCGATAATGGGACCCACAGCCGGCGGAGCAGTTTATTCACCGGCCATGACGGATTTTGTTTTTATGGTAAAAAACAGCAGCTATATGTTTATTACCGGCCCTGAGGTTATAAAGTCTGTTACAGGAGAGGAAATTACATTTGAGGATCTCGGCGGGGCCATGGCGCATAACGAAAAAAGCGGGGTT
>CBDAFK010000013.1:0-6597 GCA_965195235.1 uncultured Desulfobacterales bacterium
AAAAAATGTGTATAAAAATCCTTGACAATCATTTATATTTTAATTACTACAATTGCACCTGTTAATCAAGGTAGTAATTTGCGATATATTTATAATGAACTTAATTAGTTAGGCAGGAGATTACTCATGGCTGTACCAAAACGTAGGAGATCTAAGTCAAGGCGTGACGCACGACGTGCTCACACAAAGGTGTCGGCTCCAAATCTTTCGGTTTGCCCACAGTGCGGAGAGGCCAAGCTTCCGCACCATGTATGTAAAAAATGCGGATCTTATAATGGGCGCACTGTGATTGAAACTACAGAATGAGACCTTTGAAAAATGCTTCCCGCTTACAGCGGGATTCAAGATCAAGCCTGCCTGTGCGTTGCACGCAGACAGGGAAGGCGAAAATTTTAACCACAGGAATACATGGAGTATTTCGAGGATTAAAATTTGAGCCTGACGCCGAGATTGGGCAAAAGGGGGTGTTTTGCAAAGGTTTCAGAATAACAAGACCAAAAAGAAATATACCAAAAAGGAATATATATAGATGACGCCATCCGTATCTGAAACAAAAATTGGCCTTAAAGGTCTGGATTACGAGTTCAGGCAAATGGTCCTTGATACAGTAAGGCAGTTTAAAAAACGGATTCTTACAAAAGAAAATATTCTTAAATTTGATAAGGAAGAAATTTTTCCTGAAGAGATTATCCGTTCAATGCTTGGCCCGGACATTGGTTTGCAGCTCATTTTCATTCCTGAAGCTTATGGCGGTTTGGGGGGAGGAGCTCGGGACTGTTTTGAAGTTATTCGAGAAATTTCCAGTATATGTCTTGGCATTGCCACAGGCTTTTTTGCTATTCAGCTTGGCTCAGACCCTTTGCTTGTCGGAGCTACAGAAGAGCAGAAACAAAAATGGCTCGGCGCTATTGCCCAGGGTGATTCCCTTGTCGCTTATGCCGTAACTGAACCCGGCGCTGGAAGCAACCTGGCAGCGCTCAAGACAAAGGCCGAGCCTGTATCAAACAATTCAGGTGAAATCACAGGATATAAAATTAACGGAACCAAACAGTTTATATCAACCGGAGGATATGCCGATTTCATTACCCTTCTTGCAAAGACCCCGGAAGGGCCTTCTTTTTTCGTTGTTGAAAAGGGCACTGAAGGTTTTGTGCAGGGAAAAGGCGAAGAAAAACACGGTATTCGCGCTTCAAATACATCTCCGCTTTCATTCACCGATGTCTTTGTGCCTGTTGAAAATCTCATCGGAGGCGTGCCTGGACAAGGGATGAAACAGGCTAATAAGGTTTTTGGATATACAAGACTTATGGTGGCTGCCATGGGCCTTGGCGCTGGCAATGCTGTTTTAGATATTGTTATTCCATATGCCAGGGAGAGGATTCAGTTTGGATCTTCTCTCTCAGAAAAGCAGGGGTACACCCATAAACTAATTGTGCCGAATGTTGTAAATCTTGAAGCAGCCTTAGCATATTCCGAGGAGATCGCAATCAGGCTTGATTCCGGTGAAGAGGATCTCCAGGTCGAAGGGGCTATTGCCAAACTATTTGCAACAGAGTCGGCCAATAAAACCGCAGATGATGGCATGCAGGCTCTCGGCGGATACGGATATATACGCGAGTTCGAGGTGGAAAAGATAAAGAGGGATGTAAAGATAACCTGTATCTATGAAGGAACAAGCGAGATACTGCAAAATATTATAAGCACATTCCGGTGGAAAAAAACTCGTAAATCAAAGGGAGCATATTACATGGCTATCAGCTCAGAGATGGAAGAGCTGGATAAGGCTATGGGTGATGCAGGATGCCGCTTTTACGGACTGGCCGCAAAGGCGCTTAACGATGCTGTTATGCTGGTAAATGACAACAGGCTTACCAAACAACAATATATCATGTTTGCCCTTGCTGATATGATGACCTATGTTGAGGTTGGCGCAAGCATGGCTCGTAAGGCAATGAATCTAAATAAAACCGGCAATCCCGGAGCTGAAAAGATCAAGGCCATGTCCAGGATTTTTGCGAACCAGACAGCACAATTAGTGGCTCAGAATATACTTAAAATTCTGAAAGGCTCAGGTGCGTTTGATCGGCAAACAGTTTCCGAATTTATGGAAAGAGTCGCATTTAATGAATTAATATGCAGCTATGAAAATATCATAAAAGATATGGATATAGTTGCAGACATATTGTTCGAGAGGTCATGATGTCGGATCAAAGTAAACGTATAGTAGTTGTGACAGGCGCTTCAAGGGGTATTGGGCGGGCAATTTGTCTTGCATTTGCAGGGCCGGACACCCATATTTATTTTAACTATTTTGCTCCGGGTGACTTTGCAGCCGCTGAAATTGCGGCTGCTGCGGAAACAGAAAAACTTGTTTCCGCTTTAGGAGGTCTGGCAACCGGTATGAGTGTAAATGTTGCGTCAGAAAAAGATGTGTCAGGCTTTTTTAAAACAATAATAGACAAAACAAAACAGGTCGATGTTCTTGTAAACAACGCAGGTATAACGAGAGACGGACTTTTGGTGCGTATGAAGGAAAAGGACTGGGATGCTGTATTAGATATTAATTTAAAGGGCGCATTTAACTGCACAAAGATTGCGGCCAGAACCATGATGAAGCAACGTTTTGGATGTATTATTAATATAGCATCGGTAGTTGGTGTAACCGGCAATCCGGGCCAGGCAAATTATGTAGCGTCAAAAGCGGGTATAATCGGACTTACCAAGGCAGTAGCACAGGAACTTGCATCGCGAGGTATTACTGTCAATGCGGTTGCTCCCGGTTTTATAGAAACTGATATGACTGCATCGCTTTCAGACAAGGCAAAAGAGGCAATGACAAGCCAGATACCATTAGGCCGCGCAGGAAAACCTGAAGATGTGGCGGCCGTTGTTGCTTTTCTGGCGTCTAAAAGCGCAGCATACATTACCGGACAAGTAATTCATGTCAATGGTGGCATGTATATGTGAAAGGAGAAGGTTTAAATGTCAGTTGAAGATAAAGTCAAAAAGATAATAGCGGAAAAACTTAGTGTTGACCTGAATGAAGTTGTGCCAGAAGCGTCCTTTGTAGATGATCTTGGCGCGGATTCTTTAGATCTTGTTGAACTAATAATGTCGATGGAGGAGGAATTTGACATAGAAATCGCTGATGAAGATGCAGAGAAGATGCTTACAGTTAAAGATGCCAGCGATTATATAGATAAACATTAAACTTGGGTTGAGCGGTTCAACGTTCACGGTTCCCGGTTGAAGAGCCCCTAACTCACTATTAATAAAAGGATAACACGGCAATAAAGAAAGTTCACCGTTCAAGGTTCAAAGGCTCAAAGGTTGTAAACCCCGAACTGTGAACCGTGAACTCTGAACCCATGTAAAGTAGGTTATAACCTTTGAACCTTGACCTCTGAACCTGAAACCGATCACTTTAGATTAAAGTAACTAAAAAGTTACAAGTTACAAGTGAGCTGAAGTGAACTAAAATTAAGGGAGGCCCTTTTGGACAGGAGAGTAGTTGTTACCGGGTTAGGACTTATAACACCGCTCGGCATAGGTGTAAAGGAAACATGGGCTGCGCTATGCGCTGGAAAATCAGGAATAGGACCAATAACCAGGTTTGATGCTTCTGATTTTGACACAAAGATCGCAGGCGAGGTGAAGGATTTTCATCCAGAAGATTTTCTTCCAAGAAAAGAAGCAAAACGTATGCAGCTTTTTATAGCGTATGCTGTTGCAACGACCCGCCTGGCCATAGAAAGTTCCGGGCTTGTAATCAACAGTTTCAATAGAGACATGGTGGGAGTCCTGACCGGCTGCGGCCTGGGTGGTCTTGGCATGCTGGAGGAAACCAGCAGAATTATCGATACAAAAGGCCCAAAAAGAGTCAGCCCCTTTTTTATCCCCATGATAATTGGCAACATGGCTCCTGGAATGATTGCGATTAGTTTTGGAGCCAAGGGACCAAATTCTTCGGTTGCAACAGCATGTGCGGCAGGCACACATGCTATCGGAGATGCATTTCAAATTATCAAGAGGGGCGCTGCTGATGCCATGATAACAGGAGGAGTTGAGTCTGTTGTCACCCCAACCTGCATTGCCGGTTTTAACGCTATGAAAGCTCTGTCCACCCGTAACGATGAGCCTGAAAAGGCATCCCGCCCTTTTGATCGAGATCGAGATGGTTTTGTAGTTGGTGAAGGATGCGGCATTCTAATACTCGAAGCTCTTGAAGTAGCGCTTAACAGAGGCGCCGATATATACGCTGAAGTATGCGGATATGGAATGAGCGGAGACGGGTATCATATGACTTCGCCTCCCCCTGATGGGGAAGGCGCAGCAAGGTGCATGGCCGCAGCCCTTGAAGACGCCGGAATCTCATATAAAAATGTCGATTACATAAATGCTCATGGCACATCAACACCGTTAAATGATCTTTGCGAAACTATGGCAGTCAAAACTGTATTCAAGGATAAAGCTTATCAGATACCGATAAGTTCAACCAAATCCATGACCGGACATCTTCTTGGCGGATCTGGTGGAATTGAGGCGGTTTTCACGGCCCTGACAATTCGTGAAGGTATAATCCCGCCAACAATAAATCTTGATAATCCAGCCAAAGAATGCGATCTTGATTATGTTCCCAACATTGCCCGCAAGGCAAAGGTGGAGATTGCCATGACCAATTCCTTTGGCTTTGGAGGGACAAATGCATCGCTGATTTTTAAAAAATACCGATGATTTTTGTTTGAGCCATTAAGCTATTATTCTCTCCAAACCTTGCCTGTATATTTCTAAATGCTTAAAATTAATTATAAAAGATTTTTGACGAAACTGTCAAATTGCGATATAAGGATATAAAATGCACGAAAACAAAACACAAATCGTAATTGGATGTGATCATGCTGCTTATCAATTAAAGGAAAAAATCAAACAATATCTTATTGAAAGGGATATGGATATTAATGATGTCGGAACATATAGTGAAGATTCTGTTGATTATGTAGATTTTGGAATCAAGGTGTCAAAGATGGTTGCCATTGGAGAATATGAGCGCGGGATACTCCTTTGCGGCACAGGTCTTGGGATGTCCATGGTCGCCAACAAATTCCCCCATGTCAGAGCGGCGCTGTGCAATGACCTTTTTTCCGCAATAATGAGCAGACGTCACAATAATTCAAATATCCTGGTCATGGGAGGTCGAGTGATTGGAGAAGAACTGGCCAGGCAAATAGTAAAAGCCTGGCTTGAAACACCATTTGACGGTGGACGGCATCAATTGCGGATTAACAAATTCGACAGAATTGAGGAAATGATGTAATATGAATTCGACTTTCAAATAACTAAAACATAACCTTTTGATATGATTGAGAACTTATAAAATCCCAAATTTCAAGCATCAAATTACAAATAAATCCCCTGTCTGCGTGCGGACACGCACAGGCAGGCAAATTTCAATATTCAATGACCAAAACATGTTTGGAGTTTCAAATTTAGGTCATTTACGGGTTTGGGATTTTGAATTTTGGTCATTGTAATTTATTTGATATTTGTGATTTGTTATTTGTTATTTCAGGAAAGGAAATTACTATACAATCAAGGTATTTTCGGTTACAGTGCCGCAGGCGGCATAATACAGCTCTTTACTAACTTATCATCGTTGGGTTACATATGTTTTTTCAAGGAGAGTAGCGATGCCGATATATGAATATAAATGTTTAAAATGCCAGGAATACTTTGAGTTGCTTGCGATGAGTCAAGATGAAGAGCTCGAAATTAAATGCCCAAAATGTGGTTCCGGGGATTTTGAGCGAATTATCAGTACAACGAGCTACGCCATGGGCAGCGGTTCAGGCTCAAATCAAAAGGTAGGCATTAAAACAAGGCACTGTTCAACCGGCACATGCACTACCTATGATATACCGGGACCAAGCAGGTAAGATGAATTCGTAACAACTCGAATTCATCAGGTATCAGGTATCAGGGGACAGAAGTCAGAAGTCAGGGATTTTGAACCGCAGAACCGCAGAACCGCAGAACCGCAGAATGCCCGCCTGCCATGCATTGCAATTGGTGTTAAGGTGATAAATGTCACCATGCCATCACTTTACGGTATTCTACACGAACAACGTAAAGGCATTGCGGGCAGGTCGAAGTGCTGGAGTCAATTAAAATAATACTATGAAAAACTTAAAATACATAATTGCAGTGATAGTTTTTTTCATAATATTTAGCGGCATTGCCCTGGCTCAACGCTTAACTGTAAAATCGTCAGTTGCCAACATACGTTCCGGACCGGGCATTGGTTATGATATCTTATGGAAGGCTGAAAAATATTATCCCATTGTGATTATAAAAAAAACAGGGCCATGGTACTTTTTTCGCGATTTTGAAGAGGATGAAGGATGGATGCATAAATCGCTTGTCAATAAAATTCCGTCCGTTATCACGAAGAATGCAAAGTGCAACATCCGGTCAGG
Source organism: uncultured Desulfobacterales bacterium (assembly GCA_965195235.1). Classification (GTDB taxonomy): domain Bacteria; phylum Desulfobacterota; class Desulfobacteria; order Desulfobacterales; family ETH-SRB1; genus Desulfaltia. The sequence continues at coordinate 6,474 of CBDAFK010000013.1, forward strand.
CCCTGGCTTAAACTATAAAATATTATTTTCTGTTGAGAAAGGAATTCCGTTTAAGGTTATTAAGCGAAAAGGCAAGTGGATTAATATTCAGCATGCTGATGGAGACAGGGGATGGATTCACAAA
>CBDAFK010000014.1:0-13822 GCA_965195235.1 uncultured Desulfobacterales bacterium
AAGGCAACACCGAGATTTGCAATGCTTTTCATAGCTCGAAAAACGGTTTCCGGGATATCATGAAGTTTTAAATCCAGAAATACTCTCGTTGATCCATAATCTTTTATATGCCTTATTATTTCAGGCCCTGAGCTGATAAAAAGTTCCAGTCCTACCTTGAACATGCCTACATGCTCTGAAAGAAGTTTTACAAACTGTTTTGCCTCTTTTAAAGACGAAACATCAAGCGGGAAAATTATATAATCTTTTGCCTGTTTCATAAAAACAACTTCCTCAGCTCAGGCGAAATTCAGCATCCATTTCCAGGCAGGTATGGCTTTGACTGAAATCCCTTGTTCGTGAAAATCCTTTTCCTGATTATATGTTACTGCTGGAAATAATTTAAGACTAATAATTAGTCGATTTATTGTACTTTTATGACTAATTATCAGCCTTAAACCGCAATCTTGTCAAGAAAGAATAAATACATTTTTTACCACGAAGACCCCATTCCCTCTGATAGCGTAAAGTTATGTGCGGATATGAGATTTTTTTAATCAATACTTCCAATCCGCATGATTTACTGGTAGTTTGCTTAACTCTGTTTTTAATTGCTTCCAGTTTGGCAGGTATTTGTCCATGTAATAGAGGAATCTGTCATTGTGATGCCTTTCCAATAAATGGACCATTTCATGCACTATGATATATTCCAAACAATAATCCGGCCTCTTTGCCAGTTCAAGGTTTATCCAAATTCTTTTCTTTTCAATGTTGCATGAACCCCACTTGGTTTTCATTTGCTTTACTTGCCACTCGTTAACTTTAATATTCAATACTTTTTCCCACTTCTCAATCATTGCAGGAATTTGTTTTTTTAGTTCAACCCGATACCATTCAGTCAATATTTTATGTCGTTTTTCAACTTGTGTTTCAGGTCTTACATAAAGGTCAATGTAAGTTTTGTTTTTCAAAACAACCCTGGGCGGCGCATCAGCTTCAATGATATTCATCAAGTATCTTGTGCCTTGAAAATAATGGCTTTCTCTGTTCTTGTATTCTCTTGGCGTAATTCTTTCCTGTCCTTCAAATTTTCTTTGGTGTCGTTTTATCCAGCCTAATTTTGAAATGGCAAAAAGACGAACAGCATCTTCATTTACTGTTAATGGAACAGCAATGCGAACCCTGCCTGTTGGAGGGTAAACAGCCAGATGTATGTTCTTAATGTTTTTGCGAACCACATCAATTTTGATATTGCTGATTGTAATTTGTTCCATTAGTAATCTCTCTGATTTCTTACCAGATTCAGGATATATTCAGTATCCGGTTCTTTTACTTTAAATTCGTCCAGAACCTCTGTTATGGTATATTTAACAGCCTTTGATTTCTGTATATTATCTCTCCATCCGTCTTTCTTTGTTGTCATAATTTTATGGTCTAATTCATTTGCGATTGTTTCGTTTTTGCCAAGGTTGTCATACAACGCCCTTTTAGCGTTTGTATTTAATGAAAAAGGATATCCAGGATCAGTGTCTGGTTTGTTCACTTTTCTTGAAAGGGCAATGATTTCCAGCAAATACTTTTCATATTCTAAAGTGGCTTTTTTTCGCAGTTTAATGAGTTCATCTAAAAGCACACTCATTTTTTCATAATACATCGGGTTGGTCGGGCTTTCTTCAATAATTACTTTACGCAGATTGTTTTCTATGGCTTCTGCCATCGCATCTTTATTGTCACGGATATTTTTTGGCAAATCCTTGATGGCGTCTTTTCCTTTTTCAACCAGCAATTCCACCAGACTCATATCGTCAAAATTTGCAAGCATACGGCTTTCTTCCGCACCTATGTAGCTGTCAATCAAATGGCGCATGGCAGGCTCATACTGCTTCAGGTCTATATAATCACCACTGGCAAGCTGTATTTCTTTTCGCAGGTTTTCAAAGTGTTTGCTGTCGTTTTTGATTTGCTCTGTTTCTTTGTCGGTATAACCCGCCTCTTTCATTTCACCGGCTATGTTGGCATAAGCCCGAATGAGTGCAATGGTGAGTTTGTATAAGGAAACCCGTCTTGGTTCAGTGTCTTTAAGTTCATCAGGGTTTTCGGTGTTTTTGCCACAGAAGTATCGAATGTGCGCTAATGTGTCTTTTGGTGGGTCAACGGCTTCACACAATGCTTTGATGGCTTCCAATGCTTCATCTAATCTTTCTTTGCCTTTTTGCAATCGGTTTTTCAACAGGCCTTCAATATCCGATTTTTCATATCCACTAAATACTTCCGAAGTGTAATCATTAAACGCTTGCTCCAAGCTCTTGAACAAATCCATATAGTCAATGATGTAGCCGTATTCCTTATCATCACCATCCAATCGGTTCACACGGCAAACTGCCTGAAAAAGCCCGTGATCTCTTAGCTTTTTATCTAAGTACAGGTAAGTAGTCGATGGTGCGTCAAAACCTGTGAGCAGTTTGTTTACAACAATCAGCAATTTCATTTGGGCAGGTTCTTCTACAAATTTTTTCTTTACCTCTTTCTCAAACTGCTCTACCTTATTTATTGCTGTATCGGGGTCTTCGTTAAAATAGTCTGCCAGCATTTTCCGATAAATCTCAAACCGCTGCAATTTTTCGGTGTAACCTTCGCCTGTTTCTTCTCCTTTAATGTCGGTATGGGTAGGAACGAATGATGTTATAATAGCCGCTTTTTTTAACCCTGCATTTTGAAACAGTTCATAATAACGACAGGCGTTGTATATACTGTCTGAAACCAACATGGCATTGCCTCTGCCGTTTTGCAGGCGTTCCTTTTTCTCCATGTCGAGCATCATGTCCATCACGATTTTCTCTAATCGCGATTTAGAGCTGAATATTCTTTTTATCGTTCCCCATTTTTGTTTCAACTCGGCTTTGGCAAAATCAGTAAGTCCACGGGTTTTGAGTTCAAACCATTCGTCAATCTTTTCCAATGATGTGATTTTTTGCTCGATATCTCTGGCTTCATAGCGTAAATCCAACACCACCTTGTCGTTCACGGCTTCGTCAAATTTGTAGGTGTGAATGTATCTCCCGAAAACTTCCATACTGGTTTGTTTGTCGGATTTTAATAAAGGGGTTCCGGTAAAACCAATAAATAAAGCATCGGGTATAAATTTTTTCATGGCCAGATGCAACTTACCCGTCTGTGTCCGGTGACATTCGTCCACAAATACATGAAGATCGCCTTTGGCTTTAAAGTCTGACGGGATGCTGCTGCGTAAATCCTGCAAATAAGCATCCATGTCTTTGTCGTCCACCTCTTCCCTGCCGCCGAATTTATGAATGAGTGAACACATCAGCAAAGGTGAATTGTCATTGAGTTTATTCAGCAAATCTTTTCCGCTTTTGGTGCGGTAAATGTCTTCCTGAACGCCTTTGTAAACTTTTTCTATCTGTTCATCCAGTTCCTCACGGTCGGTAATAATCAGCACCCTGGCGTTAGGGTTGTATTCTCTCAACCATTTGGTGAGCCATACCATCGTCAAACTCTTACCGCTGCCCTGTGTGTGCCAGATGATGCCGCCTTCTCTGCGTTTCACAAAATCCTGTGCGGCTTTAATGCCGAAATATTGATTGGGTCTGGCCAGTTTCTTTTGCCCTCTGTCATACACAACAAAATCATGCAGCAATTCCAGAAACCGTTCTTTGTGCAGCAATTCCACCACATTTTTATCCAACGGATAATCGTATTTGGCTGCTCTATCACGGATGGGCTTGGTGAGTTGCAGCAAATACGGATAGTCTTTATTGACTTCTTCGCTTACCTCTTTCCATTTCAGGAAATATTTTTCTTTAGTATCAATAGCTGCATGTGCAAGGCCTTCAATGTCATTTCCTGCCATTACATACTGAATGGTGCTGAAAAACGGCTTGATGAAAATATGTTTTTGATTGTCCAGGTTTTGACGGATGCCTTCAGAAATAGATACTGTGCTTCGTTTCAGTTCAAGCACACCCAATGCAATACCGTTTACGTACAAAACAATATCAGGGCGCTTTTTGTGGATGCCTTTGATGGTTACTTCTTCGGCAATGGCAAAATCGTTTTCCAAAGGATTTTTCCAGTCAATGAGCCAGACGGTTTCTTTGTTTTGTCCGATTTCGGGCTGAACATTCACGCCATAGCGAAGCATGGAATACACTTCCTTGTTTACATCATACAGCGATTTGCTTTGGTCATTGGCTGTTTTGCCAAATTCATACAAGGCTTTGCTTATCAGGTTGGGGCTGTATCCTTTTCGGGTGAGATAAGCACTTAAGATTTCTTCCTCAATGTTGCTGTTGTTTTCCCGTCCCTCCCAATTGCCGAGATAGCGGTATTTCAATTCTTTTTGAAACAAAGCCACCACACGGTTTTGGGTTTCCCGTTCTTTTTTTCCGATGTTACTCATGGTCTTTCGCTCTTATTTTTTGTTGGGCAATTTCAACTCAATTCTCTACGCAGTGCGTATACAATTTGCTTATCAGGAAATACATTGGCAAACTGCATACATTGTCTGAGGTGTTTTTCTCCCCAGCCTTTGCCATATTCTTCTGTTAATTGTCGTGCCAGTGTAGCGACAATCTGCTTGCCGTATTCTGCTCGATTATTTTTTAAAACTTCACCATTAATTCGTTTGCCGATATGCCAGTACAATAAAGTGATTTCAGCATTTACGGCTAATGCTGCATTTTGTCGACTCTTTTCAATCAGCTTTTTTATGTCGGCAGCAATGGGCTGAATATTGTATATTTCCTGACTCATACCAGCCTTATTCTCCCCGTTAATAAATTTTGCATCATACCCTTCTTCAACATTTCGTATTTGTCTAATTTCTTTTCCAGGGCTTCTATTTCTGTTTCCATATCAGAAAAAATGTTGACAATATTATTCTGTTCTTCAATTTTAGGGTAACTAAACTTAAATTTCTTGATGTCTGATGCATATATATGATATACAGTAACTCCTGACACCAATTGCATTATTTGACCTTTATTCTGAGTTATACAGTAGCTCAGAAAAGTTCCATTTACTTTATTTTCATCTAATCTAATAATTAAAACATCTCCCCCAAGTAAAACTCCACTTTCATTTATACAACTTGCCGTGGCTAAACCATCAGGAGTTACATCGGATGTTGGCATAAGAACATCGTTAGAATTTGAATAAAATGCGCCATCAAACTTATTTGTTCTGCTATCTATTTTTTTAACTGTTTCTTTATACTTAGTAAAAAGTTCTCCGTAGTGAATACATTTCACATCTCCATCAGGATGAATTGAAGTTTTAGGGAGCCCCTTTCCTTTGTAAAATTGAGCAACCATTCCCAATGTTGTATCAACCCATCCCTCTTTCGGTTTCAGCAACTCCTGCATCGCCCCTTGCTTGATGGCTCGCTTTTTGGCAATGAGTTTTTCTAATTGGGTAATAAGTGCATCGGCATCGTTTAAGGCGTTGGCTATGGCGGTTTGCTCGGTTTTGGTGGGTGGAAGGGGGATTTGGAAACTTGATAATGCTTCTTTTGTAATTGTTTTTATTGTACCCCCGGGTGCCTTCTGTTTCTCTATTTGAAATAATTGATAAACGATGTACATGAAATACCATTTATCAAGCGGTTGGAGAAATGACTTAAAAATCAAAAGTGTCCTGTCAACATAGGCGTCATATTGAGTTACTGCTATTCGTCCAATAGAACCTTGTATTGTTAAAACGATAGAGCCTTTCTCAACAAATACGCTTTTATCTTTTGCAGCATCACTAATTTTTTGCTTAGTATCGTGTTTAAGTTTCATATTGACATCAACGTCAAATACCTGCACAAAGGGCATCCCATTTTGCTCATCGTACCATTTTGGTAAGCCATAAGGTTGGGGGAAACTACCTCTCCTGTAAACAGCCACTTCACCAAGGTCTTTTACATCCCAATCAGTCGGGATTAAACCGATATCCGTCTGCTTAAAACCTTTCTGTATTTCCATCGCTTCTACCATACAAATTTCATCTGTTTTAAATGATTCTCAACTTTGGCGGTCAATTCATCCACTTCACTGCTAAGTTTCGGTAATGGCTTTTCGTAGCGTTCTGCCAGTTCCTTTATGCGTTGGGTCAGGCGGTGGCTGATGTTGTCCATTTCAATGCGTATGCGCTGTTCCATGTTGTGCATCCATTTTTTTTCCACCACTATGGTTTTTATTTCGTCTATGCTCAGCCTGGGATATTGGGCAATCACTTTCTTTTCCAGATCGGCTTTGGCGGTTTTTATCTTGGCTTGCACTTTCTTTTCATCCTCCATCAGTTTTTTATACTGTTGCAGCATGTCGTATTCTTCGGCATTTTCGGCATTTCGTTTGCCTAAATCTTTAATGGCTGCCTGTAAATTCTTTTTACTAATCTTTTGCTTAACGTCCATAGCATTTACCAGTAAACCATCTTCGCCACAGTGTTCTTCCCGCAGTTCGTCCATGTTGGCTGTCAGGGATTCGGATTGTGCTTCCAAGTCGTCAATGGTTTTTTGTTCTGCGGCAAAATATTCCTGTATCATCAGGGCAGGCGGTATGAGTCTGCCTTCCAGTCCTTCAATGCCTGCCACCTGCTTCACCACTTCCTTATTGCCTTTTTTGGTTTTCTTTTCCATGCGTTTTACATCGTTACCGGCTTTCCAGCCATCTGCCGTCAGTTCATAAAAATCATCCTGCATGGTTTCAGACCAATAGTCCATCAAGTGCTGATACATGGCGTATTTGTTGGTGAGTTGCTTGTCGGCGTAATGCTTCAACAGGTTTTCAGAAATGGTGTGTATCTCCTGTTTGGGCTTCAAGCCTTTGTCCAATGCTTTGGTGCAGGCTGTGGTTGCGGTTTCCCATTTGTTATACACGGCATCCATCTTTTTACCGAAGGTGGTAAATTCAGGATGTTGAAAAATAGTGTTTTTGATTTCTTCGTTTTCAATGTTGAGTTGATAATATTCCGGGCGTTTGCTGACAGTTTTGAATAATTCACCTTTCAAAGAAGGATACACAGCCCAATATTTCTCCATTGCTTCAATATCCTTTTTGGGTATGCCACCTAACAAATGGGCTTCAATGTCTTGTATGTCCTCCGCTTCCTGGCTGTCAATGTAGCGGGGAATGTTCAGGTTGTAATCGTTCTTTGGGCCGGCAATTTCAGCAAGCGGAATAATCCGTGAATACCTGGATGTTTCAATACGATTGTTAAAAGTGTCTACTATCTTATGAATGTCCTGCTCACGCAGACGGTTTTTGTTGCCATCTTTTATAAACCCTTTGCCGGCATCAATCATAAAGATGTCTTTGCGCTTTGCGGCATTTTCTTTATCAATCACAATCAAACTGGCGGCAATGCCCGTTCCATAAAACAAGTTGGGCGGCAAACCGATAATGCCTTTGATGTAACCCTTTTGAATAATCTTTTTGCGGATGTTGGCTTCGGAATTGCCTCGGAACAAAACACCCAAAGGCAAAACAATACACGCCTTGCCTTTTGATTTCAGCGATTTAATCAAGTGTAGCAGAAAAGCGAAGTCGCCATTCTTTTTGGGAGGAACGGCATCATAACCTTCAAAGCGTTTGTAAATATCATTGGCAGGGTCTATCCCATTCATCCATGCCTTATAGCTGAACGGCGGATTGGCAACCGCATAATCAAACTGTTTGAGTTCTCCTGTGGTGTCGTTGGTGAACTGCGGTGAAGCCAGGGTGTTTCCCTGCACAATTTCAGCATCGGGGTTGCGATGCAGCCACATGTTCATCACTGCCAGGGCTCGTGTGGCATTGTCGTTTTCCTGTCCGTAAATGGTAATACCATGCGGCGCTTCGTCTGCCGCTTTCAACAGCAAGGAGCCCGAACCGCAGGTCGGGTCATAAAGGGTTTCCGATTGGCTTTTAGATTTGCTGATGCTAATCACTTTTGCCATGATGCGGGAAACTTCAGCAGGTGTATAGAATTGTCCTTTGCTTTTTCCGCTTTCAGTAGCGAAGTGTCGCATAAGGTATTCATAGGCATCGCCAAGCAAGTCATCGCCCTCTGCCCGGTTGCCGCTAAAATCCAATTCCGGTTTTTCAAAAATGGAAACCAGGTTAGTTAATTTATCAACCTTATCTTTCCCTTTACCCAGTTTTTCATCGTCATTAAAGTCGGCAACGGTAATCACGCCCGTCAGTCCATTGGCCTTGGCAAACTCCCCGATAATCTTGTTGATTCTATCGCCTATGTCGGGCTTGCCTTTGTGCTTTACCATGTCGTAGAAGCTGGCATCTGCCGGTATTTCAATCAGCGGGTCTTTTTTGTCGGATACGTATTTCATGAACAGCATCACCAATACATAGTCCTTGTATTGGCTGGCATCCATGCTGCCTCTCAGTTCGTCACAACTTGCCCAAAGTGAGCTGTACAATTCAGATTTCTTTATTGCCATTTATTTTCCTTCTTCTATCCGTTATTTCGCATCCTATCTCCTATTCATCTGGCAATGGACAACGGAGATCGTTTGTGTATTTTTTATAGGGTGAATAAGGAGTCTACGTTTGACCCATGAGCAATCTATTTTCACTTATTTCAATATTTTTTATGATTTTTTATTTTTATTCTTAAACTTCTATGCCCGCTTGAATCGTGACTAATCAACAGCAAGGGGCAAACGTAAACCCCATTTCTTCATGGAAAAAATTGTTGATATTATCACTGCAACATGGCAGAGAAGGGCTTCGCGACTGCAAGCGGCTTGGCGAGAAAAAATGCCACCCAAGTAAAACAACCCTGTGTTTGGCCACCTTGATCCTTGACCTAATTAAGTTATATTTTTGCCTCATTTCAGGCTGCTTCGATATTTCTGTTCCTGAAACCTGGGTTCGGGCAACAACCCGTCAAGATGTGACCCCCAAGCCCTTTCACATTCAACCACTTTTGTATAGTCTTTGATATAAGTTCGAATAGATTTAAAGATGAAAGTAGGAGGGCGTTATATTTCGGGTTCAAATTTACAATCATTTTCGTTTTCTGCTCTCACACATCTCAAATCATGAACATGTAATAACAGATCTTTTTCACCGCAATCATCAAATAATATTTTTCCAATTTTTGAATTGTCAGGACGATTTTCAATTACCAAAATATTTCCCAAACCGTATTTTGGGTGATAAACTCTATCCTTTTCTTTAAAATGTATAATCTCACTTTCGCTTTCACGCTCCACAGCCTCAAATGCTTTTGCTTCTCTCCTAACTTCGTCCACTGTTTCTTCTTTTGCCTGTTGGAGATTTAGAAAATCTGAGAAACTAATGATATTTATTGATTTACCACCAGTGAAACTTCTGAATTCTTCATACAATTCGAACCGAGGAAACACTCCTGTTTTTTGTTGAACATAAAACCAGTCTTGTTTTTTTTCATTTGTAACAAACACCACATCCAACGCTTTGTCTTTTCCAATTTCTAATACTGTTTGCCAAATAATTAAGTCTCCTATCCCATTATCAGCTTTAGCCTTATCCATATAACCGGGTGGGATTTTATGCAGTATTCTATACTCAAGATCTCTCTCTAATTCGGCCTCTTCCTTTTTCACCCCTACAATTATATCCTTGGTAAATATATCTTTGTAAGCTTTACTTACTGGGTCATTCCAATTCCAGTTCTTTATTCGGTTTTCAATGCTATCCAAGCATTTTCTATATTCCTTTTTTAATGCAGCGATTTTAACTTCAATATCTTTGGCTTCTTTATAGTCAGATTGGTCCTCTAGTAACGGGAAGTTTTCAAGCTTCAAATTATCCCTATTAAGCCTCTCTTTATATTCTATTATTTTGGCAAATACTAACGACAATTTTCGTCCTCTATTTACAGCAAATTCTATTGCAACACGTGCAGGGATTAATATCCTTGATTCTTTTTTTAATCTTAGGAATATCTTCTTATAGTCAGCCACCCCTTGCTTGCTAATAACATAGGGAACCAATAAGACATTTGTATCAAATACATATATACAAGAGTCCTTAACTTTATCTATTCCATGATGGTTAAATCGGAAAACTTTTTCAGGCTCTGCAAAGACTTTTCCTAAAAAAAAATTGTCAAATTTTGCCATGTGTCACACCGTCTTATTTTTAATTAGCGACGCTATCTCTCTATCTATTATAGACCTTTCGGCTAATTTTGATTCTAGCTCTCTCAACCTTTTCAGATCATGATTAAGCTTTCTAAATTCAAACTGGTTATCAATTCTAAGAAATGGATATTCAAATCCATTTTTATATTTACAAATAGCTAATTGTATGTTCTTATTATAATGTTTCTCCTGACTAATCCCCTTTATCTCTTTTTCTTCAAATCCATTCGTAATTGCTGTTTCGTTACAAAAACACTTTACCATATGTGTAAATAATGATTCTAAATACGAGTCATTAGAAAAATTATAGTGTTTTTGTCTATTGATTTTCCTATAGCCATGATAGAATCCCATCCACGCACCAAGTACTGGGAACAAAAACTCTAGGTCATCTATTTTGCTATTAAATGCCCTATTAAAAACATTATACCAATCCTTTGCCATTGTATCAGTGGCCAGTAAGACAGATAATGATTTAAAAACAATACTCAAATATTCACTATCAAATTTTTTGTTTAACGAATTTTCGACCGCCTCTTTAAGTTTATATTCCTTAATATATTTTGAAACATCATTAAATGTGTTCATAAAATCCAACAAGTCATTTTTCTTGGTATAGTCAGCATCCTTTTTGCCAAATTGTTCAAACAATTTATTAATGATGTGGCTGGCCTCTTTGATTCCTTCCAAAGAACTACTCCAAAGCTTTCTATGTATTGCTAACGAAGAAATTTTTGCAAATAATACAACAGCAAAAACATTTCCCATAGATAATTCAACACCATTTAGTTCTAATACATTTTCCAACTCATTTATAAATCGGTCATATTCATCACTCTCTATATCGTCTAAATGCTTTATGATTAGGGGGATTATCCAAATAAAGCTACGAGATAAATCCGATTTAATTTCCTCTATTTTTTCGCAATCATAAAAAACGCGAAAAGCTTTGTTAGCATAAGTATCTTCGCAAATTTGCACATTTGAAATCGTCTTATTTTCGATAAAGCTTTCGATACTATACAGCAAAGAAAAGCCTTGTCGCCCCATGATCACTCTATTGAACAAATAATCCCTACTCTTAAACCTTATTGCATATCCAGAAAATGGTTCGATATATTTCTTATTCCTTTCGATTTTTCCTTTATCTATTAATATTCCAAAAATTTCCTCTACAGCAGACACAACTACACCACCTAGGAGCCTATCCATTAAGGCATAGTCTATTATTGGTTGGGTGTGAGTCAAATGGATATCTTGAGCCGTTTTCCATTTTGTTTTAGCAGTATAATCACCACTAACCCCATATGTCTTGGACAATACCTCGATTTCTTTTCGGTGCTTCTCGTTTATACAAGTATCAAAAATTTCTACAAACGGATGCATTTTATTAAATGTGGAAATAAACTCAATGTTGCTGGGGACACTTTGAATCCTTTTTGGACATACTACCTTACTGCCAATTGCCCACTTAAGAGGAACTTTTATAAATATAATAGGCTTGTCGCTGTTCTTAGCGATATCCAATAAATCATACTCTGGATATAACACTAAATCTGCATCCCACTCTGAAAGCTCTTTGGGGGACAGATAGCCAACTTCTGAACTTGTAGCAAATTGATCAACACTTACCAAGCAGAACAAATCGATTTTGTAAAAATGAAGAAATGAATATACTTTAAATAAATCACTATTTATATCAATTTCTTGACACTCATTAAGTTTAAACAAACCTTTAAAATCGTACCTCGCCAAATTCGAAAAATCACTTTTCAAAGAACTTGACTTATTATTCATTGATGAAAGCTGTAACTGTATTTTGTCTTTAGATACAATAGTTCTTTTTCTGGCCATGATTCACCTATTATAATTGTTCAAATAAATCCTCTAAACGAACCTCTTTCTCAAGAGCCTTATCAACAGGAGGCTTAAAAACTTTTGATATACCTGGAGCGCCAGTAATAAAGACTCTTGATTTAGATCTTGTCACTGCCACAAATGCTAAGTATTTATCCCTTGGCGCACCGGTAAAAGCTGAAGGAGTAGCTCCTGCTGCAAATACCACATCGAACTCAAGCCCTTTAACTGAGTGATAGGTTATCAGCTTAGGTACTGTATTGTTATAATTACACGGAGGCAAACCGTACACTATTGTTTCAACTTTTAATCCACTATCATGCATTTTATCATATATTTCAGGCAAATTAGCTTTATTTGTTTTTTGCAAGATTACAAAATTATAATCTGGGTTTTCGTTTGGTAAATCCTCAACTCTTTCTTTTATGAATGCAATCTCGTTATCCACATTTGAAAAAGACTGATATACCGGAAAATCACCTTTTTCATCTTCAACAGTTAATTCTAATAAGTTTGATTTTGGCAAAATTGATGCCGCTAATTGAGCAATTTTATAAGGCACTCTATGGCTTTTGTCTAGCTCGACTATTTCTTTAAATTTTTTACTGAATGGCCTGATACTAGGAGGGTATCTTGATTCCAAACTGTCATCAATCGTGTGAATGCTTTGAGAACGATCATAATAAAGTGCAACATTTTTAGAAATTTTGAAAAATAACGAAATAATTTCTTTACTAAAATCTTGGGCTTCGTCAACTAACAGAAAATCAATTATTGGCTTACCATTTTTTTTGACAACAGAGCTTAATAAAGGTGCAACATCATCAAAATTGTCATCAATCTCATAGTCAAAGTCACGCAAATAGTTTTTGCCCCACCCATGGAAAGTCTGGACTATACCCGGATCAACCTTATATTCTTGAACCCCCTTTTTAACAAAATCTTTTAATGCGCTGGTAAAAACAAGTACCAAAACAGATCTATCTTCAAATTTGCTTAATAAATATTTTGCTCGAAGCAATAGAACATTTGTTTTACCTGACCCTGGAGGCCCAGTTATAGCAAAATTTCCGAAAGGATCTAATTCACTTATTGCGTATTTTTGTTTTTTTGTAAGCTCTGATACAGCAACAGCCCATTCCTTTCTCATGCCCATTCTCCTCAGGATAAGATTTAAAAAGCTTTCATTACGTTGAGAGCAGAAATATTATAGAGGTGTTACATTGCAACAAAGTTAAATAGGATCTAATTGTCAATCTTTATTTAGCACTCAGTTAAAATTGATGCACTCGTAAAAAGTCAGAATTAATTACCATGATGATATGAGCTTATACTCATAATTACCCGCAAATTGGTTAAAGATATATTTCAGGTGACGCCAAGTCGTCACAAAATGCTCTTTGACAAATGAAAATAGGAAAATAGAATAGGGTCACATCTTAAATATTAAGTATTCGCCTTCACTATTTAACTTTTAAGATGTGACCCTATTGCCCCCTTCTCCTCCCATTCATAAACAACTCATAACATATTATAATGCCTCTCTATCCACGACATATATTCCCCGCTTTTAACTCTATTTACCCAATTTTTATTGTCAATATACCATTTAATGGTTTTTTTTATTCCGGTTTCAAACGATTCGACAGGAATCCAACCCAGTTCTCTTTGCAGCTTGCTGAAATCAATGGCATACCTTTGATCATGGCCGGGCCTGTCCTTTACAAAAGTAATTAAATCTCTTCGCGGCCTGTTGTCCGGTTTCGGGACCAGTTTATCAATCATATCACATATAACCTTTACTACATCTATATTGCGCATTTCGCACCTGCCGCCTATGTTATATGTTTCACC
>CBDAFK010000015.1:0-5982 GCA_965195235.1 uncultured Desulfobacterales bacterium
TTGATTGCAAGGAGTAAACATGGCCTGATGGTTCAAATCCTTGCCGGTTTGATAACTTATTTACTGCTCGCAATCTATTGTTATGAACAGCATAACGAAAAGGTCTCTATCAAAAGAGTGCGGCAGCTACGTATAAAAATTCAGAATGAACTGCGTAGTTCCTGCTGCAATGCAGAAACCATATCGGATTTTAAAGAACAGAATGTATGTCATTCGTATGCAAAAACTTAACCGGAAATTACTGATTTTATATAGGCTCCTTAAGCCATCAATGCACAAGGGGGGCAATCTCCTTTTATCTTTGGGTTATCAATTAGCACGCCGAAGGCGTACCACAACTTTAGGCATTTTAGGCACTTTAGCTCACTTTAGGCACTTCTAGTCGTCAGGAAATGAAATGGACAAAATAGATCTTTCTGAATTTGAACAAAACTTGCTATATAAATTTAATAACATCAATATCCTTGAGGAGGCTCTCTGCCACAGTTCGTTTGCCAATGAACAGCTTGACACAGGCATGAAGGATAACGAACGGCTTGAATTTTTGGGAGATGCTGTATTAGACCTTGTTATCGGTCATATTCTTATGCAGCAATATCCGGATATGAATGAGGGTGATCTGTCCAGAATGCGCGCTATTCTTGTTAATGAATCTCAGCTTGCAACCATTGCACATAAAATAGAACTGGGTCGATATATTAAATTAGGCAAGGGAGAGATTCAGACAAACGGCAAGGAAAAGAAATCAATTCTCGCTGATACGTTTGAAGCTGTCATTGCCGCTGTATATCTGGATGGCGGGTTTGATGCGGCATTTAAAATTATAAGCGCACATTTTTCGTCTCTTTTTCATCTTGTTTCAGCCCCGGCAGCGGATCATGATTACAAAAGCCGGATCCAGGAGCTTGTTCAGGAAACTCATAATGCAGCGCCTGTTTACAGGGTCATAAGCGCAAGCGGCCCGGATCATGACAAGACATTCAGAGTGCAACTTAAGGTTTACGAAGTAGCTGTGGAGGGTATTGGCAAAAGTAAAAAGGTTGCCGAGCAGGATGCCGCAAGAAAAGCCCTTGAAATTTTAACAAAAGATTAATAAGGATTGATGTCAGAATCCAAAAACAAGCCTTTTATTATCCCTGTTTTTCTTCCCAATGTCGGGTGCCCTCATCAGTGTGCTTTCTGTAACCAGACCGCTATAACAGGTAAAAAGCAAAAAACAATTTCCACTGAAAAACTTGGTTCATACATTAATGAGTTTTTAGACTATAAAGGGCCGAGGAGGAAAGGGGTTCAGATTGCATTTTACGGCGGAAATTTTTTAGGACTAAAGCGGGATTACATCAACTCATTACTTCACGAGGCGTCAAAGTTTGTAAACCAGGGGAAAGTCGACAGCATAAGGTTCTCCACGCGTCCTGATACCATAGACAATGAGCGGCTTGATCTTTTGAAAGAATTTCCGGTTGCAACAATTGAACTTGGGGTTCAGTCCATGGATGACAATGTGCTGGCAATGTCAAGACGTGGACACACCTCTCTTGACACGGAACAAGCCGTTTGTTTGTTAAAAAAACGAAATTTTGAAATCGGACTGCAAATGATGGTCGGCCTGCTAGGTGATGACGACGCAGGGGCTCTTGCTTCAGGCTACCGAATAGCAGAACTTTACCCAGATTTTGTTAGAATTTATCCCACGCTGGTTCTTGATAAAAGCCCGCTTGCCGGCTGGTATAGAAAAGGCGAATATACTCCATTATCCCTTCAGCAATGTGTAACCCTCGTAAAAAGGCTTTACCTGTTATTTAGAGAGAAAGGAATTAATGTAATCCGCATGGGGCTTCAGGCTTCGGAAAGCCTGTCAAAAGGATCGACAATTTTAGCGGGGCCGTATCATCCAGCGTTTGGTGACCTTGTATATTCTGAGATATTTCTTGATAAGGCCGTATCTATGCTGGAATCGAAAAAGAATGATATGATTTCAATAAAGGTCAATCCGAAGAATATTTCCAAAATGAGGGGCTTAAAAAACAGGAATATCGAAATTCTTAAAACAAAATTTCATATTAAATTGCTTAAAATTATACCGGATTTAAACCTTGCTGAAAACGCATTGTTGGTTGAACCGCAATTCCTAAATTCCCAAATTCGCAATTACCTGTAAAAAGTCCTTTTTACAGGTGCATTATTACATATCTGATTTATAAAATTGTTCAGGACCTGTTATAGAATCCGGTTTTTTTGTATATTCTGTTGGAACCGTTCCTTCCTTGAAGCATTCAAAAATTGTTTTTTTAGACCCGACACCAGGCAGCAGACCTGTTTGGGCATCGATTTTTGAAAACACAACACCTTTTGGCGCCTGAAAAATCCTGACGGGTTTATCCTCAAGTATTTTTTTCATAAAACCAAGCCATATAGGACTTGCGGCCCTGGAGCCTGTTTCCGCCTTCCCAAGGCAATTTTCATCATCAAAACCCACCCAGGTTCCTGTAATATAACGTGGCGTATACCCCAAAAACCAGGCATCATGCAGATTATTAGTTGTGCCGGTTTTGCCTGCAACCGGCCTGTTTAACGCTCGAACCCTGCGGCCGGTTCCATGTTTGACCACACTTTCGAGAAGGCTTGTCATGATATAGGCCGTGCTTTCATCTATCGTCTTTTTCTTTTCAGGCTTTATTTCTTCTATAATATTTCCATCCCGGTCAACAATTTTTGTAATAAAGACAGGTTCCACAAGATAGCCGAGGTTGGCAAAAACAGAGTAAGCTCTGACCATTTCAAGCATGGACACGCCTGAAGAACCAAGCGCTATCGAAAGATTTCTGCTCAATTTTGACGTGATACCAAGTTTTTTAGCGTAATCTATGGCATAGTCAATACCAATATCCCTTAAAATTTTAATAGTTACAACATTTCGTGATTTTGCAAGAGCATGGCGGAAAAGGGTGGGGCCGTAAAACTTTTCTCCATAGTTCTTAGGCTTCCATGTAAAGTCACGTTCCGTATCATGGAAAACAATGGGGGAATCAATTATCATGCTTGCAGGCGTATATCCCTTGTCAAGCGCCGCTGCATATATTATCGGTTTAAAAGCCGATCCGGGCTGCCTCTTTGACTGCGTAGCCCTGTTAAACTGGCTTTCCCGGAAATCCAGGCCACCTATCATCGCCTTTACCAAACCTGTTTCGTTCTCAATACACAATAAAGCAGCCTGAGCATCTGGTTTTTGCTCAAGGGCAAGCTCCCATATATCTGAATCCGTTGCTTTACTTTTAATTTTGGCCAGAATAATATCCCCTGTTTTCAGGGCATCTCCAGGATGTTCGACCCTGCATTCATAGTAGGGCACTGCGGTGTCTGGTTTTCTTGCCCAGCGCATATCGGCAATTTTTATTATACCCTGTGCATTTCCTATGCGAACAGTCGCAGTATTATTAATATTATCAATTGATATTACAACGCCGGTAACGATTTTTCCTTCTGTAACAGGGTCTTTGTCCAGTTCATTTTGAATTTCTTGTGAAAAGGTTTCGATTTCTTCCATAGCGATGTGCTTTAAAGGTCCCCTGTAACCCTGACGTTTATCAAGGGCTGTTAGGCCCTTTTCTATTTCAGCTCGGGCTGTTTTCTGCATGTCAATATTGACGGCCGTATAAATTTTCAGCCCCTCTTTGTATAAGGTATCAGCGCCATATTTTTTTTCAATGTAGCGTCTTATATGCTCTGTATAAAAAGGAGCTTCCTGGATAAACCAGTTGCGCCTCGGCTTTATATCAAGCTTTGCATTTATGGCTTCCGTAGCTTGAACATTGGTTATATAGCCTTCGGCAACCATTCGGTTTAAAACATATATCTGGCGCTGTTTTGCTTTTTCAGGATATCTGAAAGGGGAATATCGGCTGGGAGCCTGGGGCAGACCGGCCAAAATAGAGCATTCGGCAAGGTTAAGCTCTCTGACAGGTTTCCCGAAATAATTCTCGGAAGCCGATTCTACTCCATATGCCCCATGCCCTAAGTATATTTGGTTTAAATATAAAAAAAGGATTTCTTTTTTGGTAAATGCCTTGTCAATTCTATATGCCAGGATAGCCTCTTTTATTTTGCGGGTATAACTTCTTTCCGGCGTTAAAAGAAAGGACTTTGTAACCTGTTGTGTAATAGTGCTGCCACCTTGGACAATCGTTCCTGCTTCGAGATTTTTTAAAAAAGCTCTGCCGATGCTGAAAAAATCTATTCCTTTGTGTTTTAAGAATCTTGCATCCTCTGTGGCGATAAAGGCGTCAATCATCACTTGCGGGATATTGGACAAAGGAATCACAATTCTGCGTTCTTTATAAAATTCAGCAATCTTTCTGTTATCGTCGGAAAAGACCGTTGTGATCACCGGAGGACGATAGTCCCCCAGGGAAGATATTTGAGGGAGATCTTCACACAGGTAAAAATAAATGCCGACGATTGAAAACCCTCCGGATATTATAAGAAAAAGAATTGACCATAAAAGGAACCTGACAATTTTCAAGAAATAGCTTCCCTGTTCCTGCCTGGCGCGTTTCTTTAATATCTCTGAGGCGCTTTTAAGTTTAGTCATAATCTATTGCAAATCATCGATGGTATCGTAAAATGATTTTTCGACTTTTTACGAAATGTGTTAAGTGTTAAGTGTTGACAAGTTGACAATTTCGTAAAAAGTCTCGAAATCGTCATGCCGGACTTGATCCGGCATCCAGAACGCATTGAAAATACTGGATAGCGCTAAAGGTTAGCGCTGATGCTTCACTTCGTGTCACTACGTGCCCGGCTTTCGCCGGAATGACGAAAAAGCCATGTATGGTGCATTCTATGCACCATTTCCACTTTAGTTCCGCTTGAACCCTGAACCCTGAACCCCGAAACTTTGAACCTGAGTAGTTACCAAACGCCGATTTTTTAAGCAAGAAGTATCCGGGATACAATGTGTGGATTTTCTTTTATATAAAAAGCTTGAACCATATTATTACTCAAGTTTCGCACCCTTGATTTCTATCAAAGTCAAGGCGGTAAAGGAGCCAAATTCAATTTTTCAAGCGAAATGATTCATCGGTCTTTTTTAACCAGCGCTCCACGACTTGTGCCAGGGACAGGCACAAAGAATATATAACTTACTGAACTCATACGTGGTTTTAAGTATTGTATTAATGCTTGTTATTGGTGCCGTTGTCGAAGCTTAAGGTCTAATATTTCGCTTTAAAAATTTATTTTGGCCCTTGCCGCATAGAGGATTTGATAGATAAAAAGGGTGCGAAACTTGAGTATTAATTAAAACGCCGTTCCTTTATTCTGGCAGCCTTTCCTCTCAGTTTGCGCAGATAATAGATCTTTGCACGCCGCACACGGCCTTTGGAAACAACCTCGACTTTATCGATGAGCGGTGAATGGATAGGAAAGATACGCTCTACACCTATACCATACGAAACCTTGCGTACTGTAAATGTAGCGTTACTTCTGCCTTTGCGTTTGCTTATTACAACCCCCTGAAAAACCTGAATGCGCTCCTTTTCGCCCTCCTTTATCTTGACATATACTTTAACAGTATCTCCTGGAGCAAAAGCAGGCAAATCAAGCCGCATCATTTCTCTTTCTATCTGTTCTATTGTTTGCATAATATTAACCTTTCAATTATTTCCCATAAGTCTATCAAATATAATGGCTGCCGCAGACCGAACCGACAGGTGATTGTAGCCTGTATTACCCTTAATCGGTTCAAGTATGTAATCGGCAGCGGCAATAAAATCTTTTGACAACCCCCATGCTGTGCCAAAAATTAATAGATAGGGCCTGCCGCTTTTAAGCATTTCGCGAAATTTTCCAAAACTTATACTGCGATGACTATCCCTGGCGCAAGTAGCAACAATTTCTGGCGACCCTTCACCATTGCTGCGGATATGGTCTATGACATCATCCAATGAGTCTTTTATGCAGATCAGTTTAAGGGCCTTACCC
>CBDAFK010000016.1:0-12506 GCA_965195235.1 uncultured Desulfobacterales bacterium
CCTAATATTATCATAATATCAAAGTTAAATTCGTGACTTATGCATTCCCACGCTGGAGCGTGGGAACGAGGAAAAGTTCATATAAGTTTTTGTTGGGTTATCTCGTTCCCATGCTCCTGCGTGGGAATGCATACCTGATTACCATTGCTTGCAAACCTCCAGCAACCCGTCAATACCCTGATAATTTCTTGCGCTGGAATAACGCCAATGTTCTGCCTGATCAACATATCCCCGTTCTACAGGGTTACGGTGAATATACTCTACCTTCTGCCTCATCATTTCTTCATTTGTTATTAATTCCGGATGTACGCCTTCTTGCCAGAATTGGTAAGCTCGATCTGTTTTATGCGCTTTTTTATAAAAAGCCAGTTGTTCCAAAATAGTTGTCACACTGTTTTTATCAAGATAATGGATCAGTTTTTTGGCTGTATAAGATTTGAAACGTGCAATATCCTTATCCAGTTGCCTACTCTGCGCAATAAAATGCAGATGATTTTCAAGAATGATGTAAGCGTAGATTTTCATTCCATCCCGGATCAGAAAACGTAGAGAGTCCAATAGTATTGTGACTGTTTCCGGGCGGGTGAAGACCGGAATCCAGTGCAATACCGTGCAGGTTATGAAATGAGCTGCATTGGGTTTGGTAATTTTGTAGCGGCTTCTTCCCATTTTCTATTCCATATGCATTCCCACGCTGGAGCGTGGGAACGAGAAACCTACGAACTGTTTAGGCTGAAGGCTGAAGGCTGTTAGTTTTTTGCGCATTTTGATTCGCAACCAGAACTGAATATGCCAATCTTTTTTATTGAAAGATATATGATGATTGATTATCATATATTTGTAGTTGATTACAACTATAATAATTGACGGGCATTTATCATATGAAACCTATTGTTGCAATTGTCGGTCGTCCCAATGTGGGCAAATCGAGATTTTTCAATCGTATCACCAGATCAAGGGATGCGCTCGTGGATAACTTCCCGGGTGTCACAAGGGATAGAATTTATGGTGATGCAAGCTGGAACGATATTGAATTTACTCTTGTTGATACAGGTGGATTTTCATTGGAAGATGAGGATGATTTTGCGCAGCAGATACGCTTCCAGGTCAAGCAGGCAATTGAAGATGCAGATGTTATTACACTTCTGCTTGATGGAAAACATGGAATCTCTCCTTTTGATAAAGATATTGTTGAAATTCTCCGCTCAATTACAAAGCCTGTTTTTTATGCTGTAAATAAAATCGACGGCCAGGAACAGGAAAAAAACATGTACGATTTCTGCGGCCTCGGCATTGATAAACTATATCCTGTTTCCGCTGAACACCGCTACGGCATATCCGATTTTCTCGATGATCTAATTCTTGCGCTACCGGAATTTGCCCCGGAAAAATCACAGGATATCATAAAGCTTGCCGTAGTCGGGAGGCCAAATGTCGGCAAATCATCACTTATAAACCGCATTCTTGGAGAAAACCGTCTTCTTGTCAGCGATATTCCCGGCACAACGCGTGACGTTATTGACACAGTCTGCGACATTAACGGCAAATCATATCTTCTTATTGATACTGCCGGAATCAGACGAAAAGGAAAGGTATCGAAAAAGCTTGAAAAGTTTTCAATCATAAAGGCGCTGAGAAGCCTTGACAGGTGTGACGTAGCGCTTATTGTCATGGATGCGGACGAAGGGATTACAGAACAGGACATAAATATTGCGGGATATGCTTTTGAGCGGGGATGTGGTTGTATCCTGCTGCTGAATAAATGGGATCTTATTGAGAAAGACAGCAAAACCGCAAAAAAGTACTATGACCGGCTGAGAATGGAAGCAAAGTATCTGAGTTTTGCTCCGGCCATAACTATCTCTGCTTTGACAGGCCAAAGAGTTTCAAAAATCTTCAAGCTTGTAGATGAAGTTTACAGCCAGTATGCAATACGTATCGGAACCGGGCATATAAACAGGATATTAGACAAAGCAGTTAAAAAAAACGAGCCCTCTCTTCACAAGGGACAACGGCTTAAATTTTATTATGCCACGCAGGTATCAGCAAAACCGCCTACCTTTATCTGCTTTGTCAATTATCCTGATGCCGTCCATTTTTCCTACAAGAGATATCTTATCAATCAGATTAGAGCAGAAGCAGGCCTTGATAAAACACCTGTCCGGCTATTCTTTCGCCAGCGAACAGGCAGGCTAAAAAGGAGTAAGGGGTAAGGGGTAAGGAATAAGGAGTAAGGATAAGAATTGGATCTGTTTGATTATAGAGCACAGAAAGCGGCAGCCGTATCAAAGCCACTTGCTGAAAAAATGCGCCCGCAGAATCTTGATGAATTCACAGGTCAAAGAAATGCAGTGGGCAAAGGTTCTTTGATCCGCCACGCTATTGAAAAAGATCGAATTTTTTCAATGATCCTCTGGGGGCCTCCCGGATGCGGGAAAACAACCCTTGCCAGGCTTGTTGCCAATGAAACCGGTTCATATTTTATTCATTTCTCTGCCGTGCTTTCAGGCGTCAAGAAGATAAGGGCTGTTATAGAAGACGCAAGAAATCAGCAAAAGCTTTACCAGAAAAGCACTATCCTTTTTGTGGATGAAATACACAGATTCAACAAAGCCCAGCAGGATGCATTTCTTCATCATGTAGAAAGCGGTCTTATCACATTAATCGGAGCTACAACCGAGAATCCTTCCTTTGAAGTAATACCCCCTCTTTTATCGAGATGTCGTGTAATAATCCTGGAGCCTCTTTCATCAGATAATATTGCAGTCATAATTAATCATGCTCTGATAGACAGTGAAAGAGGTCTTGGGAAAATGAGTCTTGTGCTTGACATGGATGCTCTCTCCTTTCTGATACACATCGCGGAAGGAGATGCCCGTGTTGCCTTAAACAGCCTTGAATTGGCCGCTTCATTACTAATACCGGAAAAAGATCAGGAAAAGGAAAAAACCAGGTACATAACTTTGCAGGACTTAGAGAATGCTTTGCAGAAAAAAGCGCTCATATATGACAAATCAGGTGAAGAACATTTTAATCTTATATCAGCCTTTCATAAAAGCTTGCGCGGAAGCGATCCTGACGCGGCAATCTATTGGCTCGAACGAATGCTGCTCTCCGGAGAAAACCCCTTGTATGTTGCCCGCAGAATGGTCAGGTTTGCATCCGAAGACGTGGGAAATGCAGATCCATATGCGCTCGGAGTCGCTTTAAACGCTATGGAAGCATTTAAGTTTTTAGGACACCCTGAAGGGGAGCTGGCTCTGATCCAGGCCGCTGTTTATCTTGCAACAGCGCCGAAAAGTAACAGTATTTACACGTCTTCTAAAATGGTTAAAAAAGAAATTAAAAGTTCAGGCTCGCAACCTGTTCCGCTGCACATAAGGAATGCTCCAACGAGACTGATGAAAGAGATCGGGTATGGAAAAGATTACAGATATGCGCATGACTATAAAGAAGGATTTACTCCCCAGGACTATCTGCCGGAAAAACTCCAGGGCAAGTTTTACTACTTTCCAACAGACAGGGGGTATGAAAAAACAATAAAACAAAGACTTGAAAAATGGCGCAGGCTAAAAAAGGGCTTAAAGCCCAAAACTTGAGAACCTAAAATGGGAACTCCTCAAGCATGAGATACCCTTCTGCTATCCTGCTCTCTTTTCTTTTGAACAAACAGGACACCTGTCACTGCAAGTGGGGCAAAGCAGGTGCAGGCGATCACAAAAATAGAGGCTTGTAGTGCTTCTTCCGCACCCCTGACAAACAAGCGGATCTACGAATTTGGTAACCGGATTATAGGTCAAAGAAAGATTCTTCCTTTTTCTGCCAATGGATGCTTTATAGAGAATCTTGATTGCCGGTGTGCTGATCAACATGACACTGCAGGGTTCTATCTTTACCTTGATGCTGTATTTCTTAAACAGGTCATCCTTTTTTCTTGCCAGCTCATCAGGAAGGAGGGCAATCTTTTCTTGCCTGTCCTTGATCAGTTGATCTGAGAGACTCGGCCTTTCAAGGCTCTGTTCCATCTCCTTTTTTAGGCCGGCATAATATTCTTCGAGATTTGCCACATCTCGTTTGAATCTCCTGGTCATGCTTTCCTGGAAAGGACCTATATGCTCTGCAATGCTCTCTTTTGTTTGTTTCCTTACCCATTCCACGATCTCTTTGATCTGCTTGTCTTCCCACGCAGCCGCTTTCTTTCCTGTTTTAAAATCTCTAACTGCCAAGGAGAGCATATTGGCCATATGCGGGACAAATGCGCCTGTCTCAAGATTAAATATCAGACTTACAAGACCCTCCTTTTGTTCGTCACTCTGGGCAATATACCGGCAGGTAAGGAAAAGGTATTCTGTCTTGATTTTTGCCGTGCTTTCCACCTTGCCAACCGCCCCGTGGAAATTGAACTGTTCCTTGATGAGCCTCTCAAAACCAGCGCTTTTGAGGTAGCCAAACTCGAGCTGACAGGACAAAAGAGGCGCCAGACCACATGCTGCATTCACCATTTTCTCAAGCAGGTGTGAACCGTAATTTATGGAATATGCATACTTAGACTCGGGATCAATATCGGAAACAGAGCCCCTGTTAATGTGAATATATTCGGATGTCTCAAGCAATCCGGACAGACTTTCAGGCAGGAGCGCCTCGAATCCTTTCTCATCCTTTTCCAGGACAGCCCCGTGATTTTCAAGGAATTGATAGACAAAGTGTTCCAGTTCTTGATCGGGCTCAAAGCTCATAGTTTTCCCCAAATAGTTTTTCATCCAGTTCTTTGGTCTTTTCATAAAGGGTTTTGGATCTCTTCAGTCCACTTGCCAGTTGATCAAAGGACTTTTTTCTTTCTTTTTCAGAGGATGAATTGACCCAGATATCATAGACCATGCCAGAAAACTCCTGCTCCCCCTTGACTCTTCCCATAATCATATCGATTTCACCAATCACCATTTCAAACATATTGATCTTCTTATCCAGCACCTCAAGAATATAGTCCTCCACACTGCCTGTGGCACACAGGTTGTAAATCATTACTTCTTTTTCCTGCCCAATACGGTGGATACGTCCGATCCGCTGTTCGATCTTCATTGGATTCCATGGGAGATCATAGTTGACCATCTGATGGCAAAACTGGAGATTGCGGCCCTCGCCTCCGATCTCCGTGGTTACAAGAATCTCCTTGTCTTCCCTGAAATTCTTGATCTGTTCATCCTTCTTCCGATTGTCCATACTGCCGTGAAAAAGTGCATGAGGAATCCCCTGCCATGACAGGAAATCAGATATATGATCCAGGGTGCCAAGGTACTTGACAAAGATGATCGTTTTCCCTGGGAACGACTTTATGAGTTTAAGCAGAAGCCTGTTTTTGCGGGTATGGTCCAATGAACGGCACAGATTATTGATGGCCCGAATCTCCTTTTCCTGTTCAAACAAAAGCTCTTTTTTAGCGAGAACGCGGGAAAGGGTGAGACTCAACGCACGAGGAGAAGAACCCGCCTCTTCTAATAAATTTTTAAGCAGAAGTTTATGGCCTGTGCCATCTGTCTTGTTGATATTCTGAACCAGTGCCGAGATTCTTTCGTAGAGTTCCTTTTCATGTTTATCGGAATCAACCTTGATGGTCTGAGCGAATCGTGGAGGTATGTCAAGCCTGGCCAGAGCCCTGGTATTTCGGATCATGACCTGGCCAAGAAGTTCTTTGAGCTTGCCGCGGTTTTGGGGGTCTGTGGGATCGCCGCGCGTCATAAACTCTTTGCGAAACGCCGAAGCTGTCTTCAACTGGCCCGGCTTCAGAAGGGTAACGAGATTATAGAGTTCCATCAAGTTGTTTTCCACAGGAGTGGCCGTAAGGAGAAGCAAAAATCTCTTTTTCAGGGCGTTGACAAGTTTCCAGTTAAGTGTATTACGATTTTTGAGGTGGTGTGCTTCATCCACAATGACCATATCATATTCTCTTTCAGTCACTACCGGAAAGTTATTCTTTGACTTTGCAAGGTTGATGGATGCCAGGACAAAGGGCTCTTTCCAGAAAGAATCCCCTTTCGTGCGATAATTCTGGTCATCTGTGGAAGGAATATTGAGCCCGAATTTTGTTTTCAATTCTCCCTGCCACTGGCTCACAAGAGGAGTTGGCGTAAGAATCAAGGCGCTCTTTACCATACCACGCTGAATATATTCTCTGAATATGATCAATGCCTCGATGGTTTTCCCCAGGCCCACCTCATCCGAGAGCAGCGCACGGCCGCGAAAGTTCTTTAGCACTTTTCTGGCCGTCTCTTCCTGATACCAAAATGAGCGAACATCTTGAAGGTTGTTAAGACAGATAAGGTTTTCAAAGCTTTCCTGAAAGCGTATACGATAGCCTTGAAGAGCAAGTTCATAGCGCTCCAGAGAGGTAAATTGACCATGAGAGAGGATCTTTTTGAAGGCCGGCGAATCCACCTGGATCGATACCGGTATTTCCGGGAAAGAGACCGGATTTTTGCAGAGTTTTGTGGCACCCTCTTTTTTGGGAGGGTCTGTTGTCTTGGCTGTTTCCGGAGCGGGTGGCAGCGCCTTCCCGTCACCTCCCTGCTTGTGCCCTGCCCGCCTCGCTTCACCCACACTATTCTGCTCGTTTTTCAATCGAAGCTTGCAATGTTTCTGGAATTGAACAATATCTGCCCGGATTATCCTTTTATTACGGATCTTCATTTTGGAGATAAGAGGCAGGGTTTCTTCCGCGACTCTTAATGCCTGTTCATATCTCCCCTCCTTTCTCAGGAGATCGCATAAAATCGGCATCTGTTCGTTTTTTATAAATCCATTATCGTAAAGCCCCAGCAGCGCCTTGATCTGCACGTCGGTCCTGTTCATATGATATCCGAGATGCATCATCTCATGGAGTATGTCTTTGTTTTTTGGGTCTGACTGCAGAGCCTTTTCAACACAAAACAGGGCCTCCTCCATCTGTCCCTGGTCTTTAAGCCATAGAGATTCATTAAAAAGGAAGTCGGCCTTTTCCTTCTGAGAAGCCAGGGACATCCTGACTCGTCGTTGTTTCTGTTTTGCCTTTCTTTTCGCCTTTCTCTTGTCTATTTTTGTCTTAGCCATTTCAGTGTTTACGCCTCGGGTAGAAACCTTTGTACCTGCCTGGAATGTAACGCTATTCCTCAAAAAACCAATCTATGGCCTTCCGAGGTATAATTGAGGACTTCGAATAAGGCGTACATGTTAAACACGGGCTTTTTTATTGTATCTTTCTTGCAATATGTTTAACTTCATCTGTCAGGCATTTTTTCACTTCTTCCCAACTGATATCCCAAAGGAGTGTCAGTGCATTTTCCTGATCGGCTTCTCCAAAATCAACCAGTCCTTTAAGAAAAAGAAGCTTACTATACCGAATGCCGTGATCTTCTTTCATTGCCAGGGCTAACAGCGTCTCCAGTGGGATTATCTTTCTCGTAAGGCAATACAAATCAACAAAATCTTTTCTGTTGCCGCGGCTCCCAATGGACATAATCTTCATTCGTCCGATGTCTCTTGGATCAGCCATTTTAAGATTTTCCATCCGGGAATCGATAGGTTTCAGCGGAAATTTCAATGGAATTCGTTCTCTTATCAGATCGACCTTAATAGACTGGATCAACAATTCCAAATGGTCAGGTGTCTGATTAACCACAAAGACGTTCAGGCCATTCAGTTGGAGAGCCTTTTTAAAGGAAAAATCATCAAACCCTTCCAAAATAAAGAAGTCAAGATCTTCTGATATTCTGTGCTCAATCTGAAGAGCCAGAGCTGTTCCTCCACCCAAATAAGAACATTTTATCTCGGGAATAGAATTCAGTCGCTGGAGTAAATTCCATAAGGAGTCGGATATCGCTTTGGAATCCATGTTTCACCTTCAAGATCGAAAAATATTCGCCAGAAATTTCTTGATCTCCTTGAAAGAGATCTGCTCTTTTTTAGGACATTGATCATTTCTTTTCTGCTATAGGTTTTCAAAAGAAAAAACATTGCGGCTTCATCGCCATGTTCCATAAGCCGGCTGATAATAAAATATGCTGATTTAGCAATTGAAAGCATACGAAAATCAACATCCCAAAAAAACGGGCGTAGAAATGTAGGCAGTTTTTCTCCCATTACCATATGTTCCTTGTCACTAAATCCTCTCTTAAGATCGGATTATCCAAATATTCAAAACCAATATAATTGATATCATATAATTTTTCAATCAAATTCAGCAACATTAAAAAATAAGGCTTTTACATTTCTGATCTCACACGATATCAAAAAGTTCCTGGATAATCTGTCTGTCTGTGGTCAGCCGCCGGATTATGGTTGATTTGCCTGTTTCGGCCTTTTCCCCAAGGATGAAGAGATAGAGGTCGGAGGTCGGAGGGAGCGGTTTCACGCGGCGCGAACGCCTGCGCTGCGCGTCAGCCGCGAAAATCGATGTTGGGAGTCAAAGTGCAGAGGGTAATAAGCAGTAGGGAGTAAAAAGCGCCCCCTAATATTTCCCGGCGATTACTCTATTCATACCAGCAGCGCATATATCACAAGTAAAAGCACGGCGGCAAGGCTGCCGATATATACGATCCATCCGATCCTGTCCAGCTTGTCGATTGTTTCCATCATGCACGGTCTCCTTTTATCGCAAGGTCGATTTCAGCCCTCAACCTGGCTTTCAAGCTGTTTTCATGATCCAGACGTGAATCAAAATTGATATATCCCGGCCGGACACCTGATCTATTGCTGGATCGAACTACAGAAAGAATCCTATTCTCAAAAGGCTGTTTTGTGTCTTTGACTATCACAATGCCTCCTTTGTCCGGTTTTCGTGCTTTAACAAATGCCACGCTTCCTTAAACCGTACGTACTTGCTTTCACCAGGACTTGCTTCAGGTAAAAGGTAAACTCCGTATTTTGGCATGACATGCCGCGGAATAACGTAATGGATGCTTTCTCCGTTGTTTCTGCAAAGGCAAATGATAAAGTCAACATCCGCTGGACTGGCGCCGGTTGTGATGTGGAAATATTGCTTCTTTCCGATCGTGACAGTCGTTAAGGCATGCCTGACAAGAAGCTTGTAGCCATTTGTCAAAATTTCATACGAGTGTTTCCGAATCCTGAGATGTAGAGTCAAGCCCAGAGACTTCATTTTTTCTTTGATCTTTAGCAACAGCTCGAGCTGTTTAGGCTTTTTCCTGTTAGCAAGTATTTTGCGCTTTCTTAGCTGTAGCTTGTTTTGGAAGGCTTCAGTATAGGGGTATCCATAGATCTTTTCATACACCTGCCGGGCATATTCTCTGGAAAACCCGAAATGTCTGGCTACGTCGACCAAGGTGTTGTCCGGATTCTCTATGATTTTTATTAATCTCTCCACAGCGCCAGCGCCGTAGGTGCGTTCAAACCGCCTTGAAAATTTGGGGGCCTTCTTCATTCCAAAGGTTTTTCTCAACTTTCCGATGAATGGCCCATCTACATTTAAAATGCCGGCAAGTTCATAATCGTAAAGATTTTCCTTCTCTACTTTTTGTTTGATAAATTCATATAATCCCATGTTAAATTGTTCTTTTACGTGAGCTTCCAGTTGTATTGCTGTCATCTTAAACCTCACATTTTTCAGTTGACTAATAAGGAAATACTCAACCACTCCACCACAATATTTCTCCTTTTCAAACAAAAAAAGGCATGATAGAAACTTATCTTTTGCTGTTTCCAATCATGCCTTCACTTTTTCCGCCTCTGCGAAAACCGTAAGACATTCTTTTATTAATATTTAGATACTCTAAATTATGTTAGATATTTCTAACTCATGGCAAACATTTTGTCAACCTTTTTCTTAATTTAATTAAAAATAATTTTATTGCCATACTGCGGTTTTTGGATTGTGGATCGAAAATTGTGGGGCCTTGATGCGCAAGAGATCAGTGCAGATCGAGCCAAAAATTGCTCAATTCAGGTTAAAGTTTTCGTGCCATGGGAATACCACAATCAGGGCATTTCGTCTCGCTGCATGGGATGCCAGTGATATGTTTCACTTCCTTTTTGCATCTCAGACATACGCAAACTCCCGCCGGGCCAGCCCCGACTTCCCATCCAACTCCTCCTGCACCTGAACCCTGGTTTTCTTCAAGATTCTTTTCTTTTCCGCCTTCCAGGGACTGTTCGTCGCACACCCCCCTGCCTCGGCCTGTGACCCTTCCTTTGCCCCGTGGACCTGTTCCATCGCGATTCGGCATATAAGAAATCTCACTCCTTTTTCGATTCAGTCAACTGTCTTGCCTCCTCATTTCCTTCAGCTTTACCAAATCTGTCTTCTATTTTTCTTTAACTGTTTTTGTCTCTTTTATTTCCTCTGCCTCTTTTATTTCCTCTTTGCCCACGCTTTTTCCAAACCTGTAAGCTATGTATACAACTACACCTGTAAAAATAATTCCAACTGGAAAATGCATTTTTTCACCTCCTTCAAAAACTCAGAATTGCAAGTTGGGAAAGAATGTCCTCGCCATCTCTCTCAACCGCCCGACATTCTTTTCTGCCACCACTTCTTGCCAAAAATCGGGAGGAAAGATGTCTGTATCGTATTGAACGACCACAGAGCCTGCAAAGAGGTTCAGCCTGATGTTCTTGATAGCCTCGATCTGATTCACTATTTTTTGTATCTCTTTTTCAATGCCATTCAGCTTAGGCAACTTAGTCAAAATGCTGTGGTTAAACCTCAGTCGTATCCGGCCTGGAATGTGATGGGCAATCTCTGCTTCCTCAAGCAAAGGTACAAGATAATCTTCAACAGCCATGACAGTCCTCAAACTCCTTTTCCTGTGCGGCGTATCTGGCGTCCTGTTTCCCTCTTCAGCCTGCCGGGTTCTTTCTTGTACAGGGTGTGATGCCAGAAAGAGAATCCAAGCAGGGCCACACCAGAGGCAATGTGTAAGTATTTTACTTTCTTATTATCCAGAAAAAAAGTCGTTCCCGTTGTTACCATCAGAGAGACAACCATCCCTGCCTTGGCAAACTCTTTCGATTTATTGTTTGACATCGTTTTTTCCTTACTTTTTCTCTGCCTTTTCAGTTTTTACACCCTCTTTTTCCTTTATTACCGCTTTTTTGACCTTTTTAACCCCTTCCTTTGCTTCCTCACTAACTCTCGCAAAAGATTTCACGATTACCCGTTTCACCGTGTCGCTGGTCAGAAAAAAGGTCGCCGCCCCCCCTATAAGTATGCCTGTCCAGAAAGAGGAATCGTCCGTCCTGAAAAACTTTCCTACACGCTCGGTCACACTCAGAGGGACCTGAGCCGGAGCATAGGTCTGTCCATATTTTAATTCATCATACTTTCTGACCTCGGGATGGCTGTTGGGGCCGTCATTTGCCGGTGGATTTGGTGCTGGATTATGCATTTTTTCTTCTCCTTATTTCTTTTTTTCGTTAAGATCATGCAGTACTTCTGCTTCTACATCTGCAAGCTGTTCCTTGAGTTCTTCAACGCCCCCTTTGACAGAAGCTGAGGCCTTGATTACAGTTTTCATGATCCCTTTCTTGACAGTGGAATTGGTAAGTAGCATAGTAGCCAGACTCCCGACTAAAATACCCTTCCAGAAAGAATCATTGTCCAACTGAAAAAAGCTCGTCAGCCCCGAGGAAGCAGAAACATTCTCAGCCATATCTGGCGCCCCTTCAGGGGCTTCGTGGCCAGGATTCTCCATATATGTCCCATACTTCAATTCATCATGGCCTGACTCCTTGTGATGACCAGGCGAAGCGCCTTGTCCGTTTGCATTGTCACGCGCGCTATAGCCCGAATTGTTGTTGCCTTCCGCAGTTCCCGGGGCATCATGTTGCTGAAACTGACCGGGATTATCCTGAACACCTGCTCCAGCCGGTGGGTCCTGTACTCCTGCGGTAGCGCCGGGATTCGCAGATTGAGCTACGCCTCCGGGTTGGCTCTGTGGTTGCTGGCTCCCCGGATTGCCGGGATCGGATCCTCCCTGTGCGGGTCCTGTTTGCGGTGCGGCCGGTCCTGGCTGCATGTACATATAAGGTGGAAATGTTCCGTAACCGGGAGGCGCCCAATAGCCGGGCATTGGCCCCTGAGGAAAACCCCCCTGTGCCATATAATACCCGGGATTCAGATTCGGTGACTGGAAATATCCGTAGGGAAAAGGTGTCTGGCCGGGAACAGGCCCGGGCTGTAAACCTGGATTCCCTTCACCAGCGCCTTGAGAAATCGGATTTCCCTCCTTTTCCTCACACGCAGCACCTGACTCATTTCCACCTCCAGGATTGCCGGAGCCTCCGTCGCTTCCCATCTCTTCATCGCAAGATTTGTTATCATCCTTTGTTTCCATCCGTTCTCCTCCTTAAATTAGCGCACCTTCGGTGCAGACATAAGTGCCTTGTATAGTCAAAATTAATTGAAAAATATTTTTAAAACAGAGGGTATCCCTCCTGCCCTCTCCAAATATTAAGAGGGAACTGAATCGCAATAATTAGTTTTCTTTATTCGGTAAAATCATCCATAAGGTTGGAAG
>CBDAFK010000017.1:0-2135 GCA_965195235.1 uncultured Desulfobacterales bacterium
AACCCAACAAAAACTTATATGAACTTTTCCTCGTTCCCACGCTCCAGCGTGGGAATGCATAAGTCACGAATTTAACTTTGATATTATGATAATATTAGGTATTGAAACATCCTGTGATGAAACAGCCGCGGCCGTAGTAATAGACGGCACAAAAATTTTATCTTCTATTGTGTCGTCCCAGATTGCAGTGCATCATCCATACGGCGGTGTTGTGCCTGAACTTGCCTCAAGGAAACATATCGAAGCTATTGTTCCGGTAGTTGATGAAGCGATAAGTGAATCCGGCATTAGTTTAAAACAATTGGATGGAATTGCTGTGACCCAGGGTCCAGGGTTGATCGGATCATTGCTTGTTGGTTTTTCCTTTGCAAAGGCATATGCTTTTGCCCTTGATATTCCATGGGTTGGCGTAAATCACCTTGATGGACATATTAATTCAGTCTTTTTAGAGCCTGACCCGCCTCCTTTTCCTTTTGTGGCGTTGCTGGCATCAGGTGGCCACACAAGCATCACCCATGTTGTTTCCCATACTGAAATTGAGCTTATGGGGCAAACTAGGGATGATGCCGCAGGAGAGGCATTTGACAAGGTTGCCAAATTGCTCGGTCTTGGCTATCCCGGAGGGATTGTTATCGACAATATTTCAAAAAAGGGTGACCCCGGGAAAATCGTTTTTCCAAGAACATATTTGAATAAGTCTGAATTTGATTTTAGCTTCAGCGGAATTAAGACAGCGGTAAGCCGGTATGTAAAGATTCACGAAGACAGCTATAAACAGCAGATTCCTGATATTGCGGCAGGATTTCAGGAGGCAGTTGTTGATGTTTTATCATATAAGGTCATTAATGCCGCGCTGGAAAAGAGTTGCGATCATATCGCTCTGGTTGGGGGTGTGGCGGCAAACAGCAGGTTAAGAGAAAGGATAAAGCATGCTGCCGGCGAAAAAGGAATTACAGCCCATATACCATCTTTACATCTTTGCGGCGACAATGCGGCAATGATTGCCGCAATCGGCTACCATTATTTAAAAGACAAAAAGGTATCCGGCATGAGTGATGATGTGTTCTCAAGGACAAAAATATCAGGGCAATAAGACTGGAACGCGTGCTACATAATCCTACCAGAGGTTAGCGAAAAGTTACTTTTTATAACCTTGAACGGTGAACTTTTGAACCTGTGAACGGTTACGAAATTCATTTACGCAGTTGATATTTCTTCACGGCTTTGTTGTGGTCTTTTATATTTGTTGAAAACTTATGCGTTCTGTCCTTTTTTGAAACAAAATAAAAAAAATCGGTATCAGCAGGGTACAGGGCCGCTTCTATTGCTTTGCTTCCCGGGTTTGCGATAGGGCCGGGCGGGAGCCCTTTAATTGTATATGTATTGTAAGGGCTTTGAGCGGCAAGATGCTTTCGTGTTATATTGCCGTCAAAGTTCTTTAAGCCATAGATGACTGTTGGATCACTTTCAAGACGCATCCTTTTCTTTAAACGATTGTGAAAAACCGATGAGATAACAGGCCGCTCAAAAGACACGCCTGTTTCCTTTTCAATAATCGATGCAAGTGTCACCACCTGATGAATTGATAAATTAAGATCTTTTGCCCGCTTTTTCCATTCAGGTTTAAATATTGATCTGAGATGTTTAACCATTGCGACTATTATCTTTTTCGGAGTTATATTTTTTGGGAAGTAGTAGGTCTCCGGGAAGAGATATCCTTCAAAGGTCTCAGCGTTAATTCCTTGCTTACATGCAAATGATGAGTCTGTTGCCGCCTTTAAAAAGTCTGCTTTAGTGCACAGTTTTGCTTTGGCAATAATTGATGCAACCTGTTTCAGGTTATAACCTTCCGGTATGGTTATTTTGTAAAGGCGTACCTTTCCGCTTGCCATTGTTTCCAGTATTTTTATTGGAGGCATGGAGGAAGAAAGGAGGTATTCACCAGCCTTTATCTTTTTGTCGCAGCCTTTAATGCGGGCCAGTAACTTAAACTTAACCGGATTTTTTATAATACCTGTATAGTTCAGATAGCTGGCAATAGTCGAAAGGTTTTGGCCGGGCAGTATTACTACAAGCTTTTTTGAATTATCGGCATTTGCCCTTTTATCCCCATAAGCCAAAAGATCAAGAAAGAG